>JBAYJH010000078.1:0-16637 GCA_041665185.1 Sterolibacterium sp. | reverse complement strand
CGTGCGGCTGCACGATGCCCTTGGGTTCACCGGTGGTGCCGGAGGAATAGATGATGTTGAAAGCCCAGGACGGGTCTATGTCGACTGCCGCGGGGCGTGCTCCGGTCGCCGGCAGCCAGTCCGCCAGCGGACGTCCGGCGGCGGAGTCGTCGAGCGTGACCAGGGCGATCCCGGCGGTGTTTGCCGGGCGCAATGACTCGCCTGTGGCGGCGTCGACGAACAGCACCCGGGCTTGCGCGTCTTCGATCATCCGGCCCAGGCTGGCCGCGGTTGACCCGGGGGCCAGCGGCGCCACCACCACGCCGGCGCGCAGGGCGCCGAGAAATACCGCGGCATAAGCGATCGACATGGAGGCGCAGATGGCGACGGCGTCGCCGGGTTTCAGCCCGTCGCGCTGCAAGGCATAGGCGACGCGATCCATCCAGGCGTCCAGCGCGGCGTAGTCGAGCGCTTGCGAACCCGCCACCAGCGCCCGATGCGAGGGATGTTCGCGGGCATGTTGACGAATGAGCTCGGCGATCACGCCGAACTCCAGGCCGAGTATTTCTTCCGGGCGCATATTTGTAACCCTCAATAGTCAACGTCTAACGTTGCCGATGCCACGATATGAAATCACGTCTCACCCCTTTCGCCGCGATCTTGTGCACAATAGCCGCAGTGCAACATAAGCACCGATGATAGTCGAGCGTCATCAAAATGTCGCGACATATTCAATAGATGCTTGAACTAAGTTTCCGTCAATTCATACACGCAATCTTTAAGGATAATTCACCATGCATCATCCTCAAGCAGCCAGTTCGGCGGTGGCTAAGGCCATCAAATCCCGGGGCGACAAAGTCGAATCCACGCCGCATCGTCCGGTCATCGTCACGGTCGATGGCAACGAGGCGGCGGCTTATATCGCCCACCTGACCAACGAGGTGATTGCAATCTATCCGATCACGCCTTCGTCGCCGATGGGCGAATTATCCGACCAATGGTCGGCCAAGGGTGTCAAGAACCTGTGGGGCACGGTGCCGAGCGTGATCGAGATGCAGCATGAAGGCGGCGCCGCCGGCGCCATTCACGGCGCGCTGCAGACCGGTGCGCTGGCGACCACCTTCACGTCCTCGCAGGGATTGTTGCTGATGATCCCCAACATGTACAAGATCGCCGGCGAACTGACCTCGACGGTATTCCACGTGGCCGCCCGCACCATCGCCACCCACGCGCTGTCGATCTTCGGCGACCACTCCGACGTGATGGCGGCGCGCTCCACCGGCTGGGTCATGCTGTGCTCCAATTCGGTTCAGGAAGCCCAGGATTTTGCCCTGATCTCCCAGGCAGCGACGCTGGAGGGGCGCTTGCCAGTGATGCATTTCTTCGACGGTTTCCGTACTTCCCACGAGGTCGCCAAGATCGAGCAGATCGGCCATCACGTGGTGCGCGAAATGATTTCCGATGAGTTGGTGCAGGCCCACCGTGCCCGCGCCCTGTCGCCGGAGCGGCCCGTGGTGCGGGGAACTTCGCAGAACCCGGATGTGTTCTTCCAGATGCGCGAAGCGGTCAACGCCTACTATGACGCGCTGCCGGGCATCGTCCAGGCGCAGATGGACAAGTTCGCCAAGCTGACCGGGCGCCACTACAGACTGTTCGAATATGTCGGTGCGCCCGATGCCGAGCGCGTTGTCGTCATCATGGGTTCGGGCGCGACCGCCACCGAGGAAGTGGTGGAGCACCTGAATGCCCGCGGCGAAAAACTCGGCGTTCTGAAGGTGCGCCTGTACCGGCCGTTCGATCCGGCCGCCATGCTGGCGGCATTGCCGACGACGGTACGCCGCATCGCCGTGCTCGACCGCACCAAGGAGCCGGGCGCCGACGGCGAACCCCTCTATAAGGATATCAAGGTGGCTGTGGCCGAAACTCTCGGTTCCGGCGTGCCGCATTTCAAGGCCGTGCCGCGCGTGATTGGCGGTCGCTTCGGCCTGTCCTCGAAGGAGTTCACCCCGGGGATGATCAAGGCGGTGTTCGACGAACTGGCGCAGCCGGTGCCGCGCAATCATTTCACCATCGGCATCCACGACGACCTGTCCAACACCAGCCTGGCCTGGGACCCGGCCTTCAATGTCGACGCGGCGCAAGGCGTGGTGCGGGCGATGTTCTATGGGCTCGGTTCGGACGGCACGGTGTCGGCCAACAAGAACTCCATCAAGATCATCGGCGAGGAGACCGACCAGTTCTGCCAGGGCTACTTCGTGTACGACTCGAAGAAGGCCGGCGCGATGACGATTTCGCACTTGCGCTTCGGCCACCAGCCGATCCGCTCGTCCTACCTGATCGGAGACAACCAGGCCAACTTCGTCGCCTGCCACCTGCCGGTGTTCCTAGAACGTTTCGACATTCTGGATGTCGCGGCGGATGGCGCGGTGTTCCTGCTCAATTCGCTGGCACCACCGGACCAGGTGTGGAACACGTTGCCGCGCCGGATGCAGCAGCAGATCATCACCAAGAAACTCAAGTTCTACACCATCGATGCCTACGCCGTGGCTCGTCAGGCGGGCATGGGAACGCGCACCAACACCGTGATGCAGACCTGCTTCTTCGCGATTTCCAATGTGATTCCGCGCCAGGACGCCATCGACGCCATCAAGAGCGCGGTCCTCAAGACCTACGGCAAGTCGGGCAAGGATGTGATCGAAAAGAACTACCAGGCCATCGACGACGCGCTGGCCAACCTGCATGAGGTGAAGGTTCCCGCGGCTACCACCAGCGATTTCGAGAAGACGGCGGCGGTTTCCGACGACGCTCCGGAGTTCGTGCGGCGGGTCACCGGCGAAATCATCGGCGGGCGCGGCGACGGCATTCCTGTCTCGTTTTTTCCGCGCGACGGCACTTTCCCGTCCGGCACCACCCAGTATGAGAAACGCAACCTGGCGCTGGAAATTCCGGTGTGGTCGGAAGAATTGTGCATCCACTGCGGCAAATGCCCCTTCGTCTGTCCGCATGCGGCTATTCGCTCCAAGGCGTTCCACACCCGGCTGACGGCCTCCGCGCCGAAGAGCTTCAAGCATGTCCCGCTCAAAGGCAAGGACATGGAAGCGGACCTGCATATCGCCTACCAGGTGTCGCCCGAAGATTGCACCGGCTGCGGTCTGTGCGTGGAAACCTGCCCCGCCGTCGACAAGAAGGATGCGAGCCAGAAGGCCTTGATGATGTCGCCGGTCGGCCCCCTGAAGGAGCAGGAGAAAGCCAACTGGGAGTTTTTCCTCAAGCTGCCGGAATACGGCCGCGAGAAGATCAAGGTCAACACCATGAAGGGCGCCATGCTGATGCAGCCCCTGTTCGAGTTTTCCGGCGCCTGCGTGGGTTGCGGCGAAACCCCTTACATCAAGCTGGCGACGCAGCTCTTCGGCGACCGCATGGTGGTGGCCAATGCCACCGGCTGCTCGTCGATCTACGGCGGCAACCTGCCGTCCACGCCGTGGACCACCAATCCCGAGGGCCGTGGCCCGGCCTGGGCGAATTCACTGTTCGAGGACAACGCCGAGTTCGGCCTGGGTTTCCGCGTCACCATCGACAAGCAGAACGAATACGCGCGGGAGCTGATCGAGCGGCTGGGCAAGAAGATCGGCGGCGAGTTGTGCGAGGCTTTGCTGAGTGCCGATCAGTCCACCGAAGCGGGCATCCAGCAGCAGCGGGAGCGGGTCGGCGAACTCAGGCAGGTACTGGCGAGGATCGCGACGCCGCAGGCGCGCGAACTGGACAGCGTGGCCGACGCGCTGGTCAAGCGCAGCGTCTGGATCATCGGTGGCGACGGCTGGGCCTATGACATCGGCTTTTCCGGGCTGGACCACGTGATCGCCTCGGGCCGCAATGTGAACATCCTGGTGCTGGATACCGAGGTGTATTCGAATACCGGTGGCCAGGCCTCCAAGGCGACGCCCTTCGGCGCGGTGGCCAAGTTCGCCGCCAACGGCAAGGCGACCGGCAAGAAGGACCTGGCCCAGATCGCCATGACCTACGGCCATGTCTATGTCGCCCGCGTCGCTTTCGGCGCCAAGGACGTGCATACCCTGCGGGCCTTCATCGATGCCGAGTCCTACGATGGCCCGTCGCTGATCATTGCCTACAGTCCGTGCCGCGAGCAGGGATTCGAGCTCACCAGCAATCTCAGCCAGCAGCAGATGGCCGTCGACTCCGGGCACTGGCCGCTGTTCCGCTATGATCCGCGGCTGGTGGCACAGGGCAAGAATCCGATGCAGATGGACTCGAAGCGGCCGTCGATTCCCTACCAGGACTTCGCCGTCACCGAGACGCGTTTCCGCGAGGTGCTGAGGAGCAAGGATTCGGTGGCGAAGCTGGCGGAGATTCAGAAGCGGGTGGACGATCGTTACACGCACTACGAACAACTGGCCCAGGCAAACGCCAAGGAACCCGAAGCCGCCAAGGAAGCCGAGTAGGCCCGCTGCCGGCCCGATCAAACATGTTCGCGGGCTGGCGTCGACAATGCAAGCGGGAGCCGGTGATTGCACTGTCGACGGAAGGGTCCGGTATGCGTCGAGGGGTAACCCTACAGACCTCGGACGATGAATAGGTTGTTCAGCAGCCGGGACCCGTTCCTGGCCCACTGGCTGATCTTTACCGTCGCGGTGCTGACCCTGGCAGTCGCCGCGGTCAATGAGATCTACCAGGCGCGTGGCGAAATCGAGACGCGCGAGCAGGACCGGCTGCTGGGCCTGACCCGGGTATTGCAGGTGAATATCGACGAAAACCTGGCGTCAATAGACCAGGTATTGGCGGACCTGCGCAAAGAGGTGAGGGCGGGACCGGTCAGCGCCAACTTCGACCGGCGTCTCGAAATTCTGGCGGAAGCGATGCCGGCGGTGCGCACCATCAGTGTCTATGACGTCTCAGGCGCGATGCGGGCGGCCAGCCGGCCCGAAGCCTTGGCAATCGAGATGGACTATTCGCAGCGGGATTACTTCAGGGAGCCGCAGCAACATCCCAGCACCGAGATGCTTTACGTGTCGCCGCCGTTTCGCACCACCACCGGTATTTTTGCGATTGCCGTTTCAAAGATGATTCCGAATTCCCAAGGGAAATTCGGCGGCGTGATCGTGGCCACCCTGGACCCAAACTATTTCTATCCGCTGATCGATTCGGTTCGCTATGGGCCGGGGATGGCGGCCTCGCTGCATCATGGCGACGGCATCGTGTTCCTGATGGCCCCGCACGAAAGGGACGAAATCATCGGCGTGAATCTCGCCAAACCCGGTTCGTTTTTCTTGCGGCACAAGAACAGCGGCCAACCTGCCACCGTTTTCTCGGGCAAGGTTCTGGCGACTGGCGATGAGCGCATGATCGCTCAACGCGACGTTCGGCCGGCGGGTCTGAAGCTGGACAAACCGCTGGGGGTGGCGGTCTCCCGCCCATTGAAGGATATCTATGCCGCCTGGTACCGCGACCTGGTCGTCAAGTTGGTGTTGTTTGGCGCAACCGTGATTGCTTTTACCGTGGGACTCTATGCCTATCACCGGCGCTATCGGCAGTTTCTGCAAAAGGAGGCAGAGGCCGCCAACGCGCTGATTGAAAGCGAGTGGAAGCTGAAGACCATCGTCGAGACGGAGCCCGAGTGCGTAAAGTTGCTGGCCATGGACGGCACCCTGGTGCAGATGAATCGCGCCGGCCTTGACATGATAGAAGCGGAATCTGAGCAGCAGGTGATCGGCGCCAGGATGGTCGATTTGGTCGCGCCGGAACACCAGGCGGCGTTCACGGCGTTGCACCAGCGGGTGATCGGCGGTGAATCGGGAGCGCTCGAGTTTGAAATAGTCGGGCTCAAGGGCGGGCATCGCTGGCTGGATACGCACGCGGTGCCGATGCGCGACGCCAACGGCAACATCAAAGGGCTGCTCGGCGTCACCCGCGACGTGACCGAGCGCAAGCTGGCGCAACGGGAATTGGAACGATTGGCACAAACGGATGCCCTGACCGGACTCGCCAACCGGCGGCATTTCATGGAGTCGGCCGAACAGGAACTCTCCCGGACGCTGCGCTACGGCGGTCAGCTTTCGGTGCTGATGGCGGATATCGACCACTTCAAGAACATCAACGACACGCACGGGCACCAGGCGGGAGACCTGGTCCTGCAACGACTCGGCGAGCTGTGCCGCGAGATGTTGCGGGATGTCGATGTGGTGGGACGGATAGGCGGGGAAGAGTTCGCCGTTGCATTGCCGCAAACCGGCGCCGAGAAGGCTCTGGAAGTAGCGGAGAGGCTTCGCAAAACGGTCGCCAAGTCCGAAGTACCGCTGGCGCATGGGATTCCGCTACGGATTACCTTATCGCTTGGCGTGACGACCCTGGTCGACAGCAACACCAACGTCGATACGTTGCTGGCCCAGGCCGACAAGGCGCTTTACGAGGCCAAGAATCTGGGGCGCGACCGGGTGTGCGTCTTCAAGGCCGGGTAATACCCGACTCCTTTCCTAAGCTATCGCCCTGCGGTACCACCGAGCATGTCTAGTGTTCTGCCGATGGCGGCAGCGACCGAAGTTGACCTAAATCAATTCTACGAACGATCGTTCGGATAACATCCGTTCGTAAGAAATAGGAAAAATGTTCCATATGTTGCGGTTACGGCGCAGAACACCGACAAGCATGGATCTGGAGGACAAATGAAAAGCGCGGCCTTGCCAACATTAGCGGTCAGCGGGCGCCAGCTCCGCCACGAGGGCCAGCGTCTGGAGATACTCCAGGCGGCTGCGGCGGCGATCGCCGAGCATGGCTTCCACGGCATGACCATGCGCGGTCTGGCCCGTGCCACGGGACGCGGCCTGGCAACCTTCTACAACTATTTTTCCTCCAAGGAGGATGTGCTCTTCTCGCTACAGACCGAGGCCTTCGAAACCATGACCGGCTCGGTCCAGGAGTTGCTGGCCGACGTTGCGGAGCCGGTCGACCGACTGTACGTCTTCATCCTCAACCACCTGCGCTACCTGGCCGAGCACGGCGCGGAGATGCGGGTGCTGGTCAGCGAAGCCGCTGCCTTGCCGACCGGCCGGCGCAAGACGGTGCGGCTGCTCAAGGAAGGCTATTTCAGGATCTGCCGGGACATCGTTGCCGCCATACTCGCCGCCGATTGCGACGGGCCAGGCGCCAGCATTGGGGCCAGCCTGGATCCGATCGAGGTCGAGCGCGTTACCTACAGTATGTTCGGCATGCTCAACTGGAGTTACGGTTGGTACGATCGTCGCCATCATGGCAGTCCCGAGGATGTCGCCCGCAGCATGCATAACCTGGCCATCTGCGGCCTGGTCGCCCAGTCCCCGCAACGCCCGGTCGCCGAGAATTTGCAACGTCGCCCCGGCGCCAACCGCCAGCCGCTGCCCATCGGCGGAGCCGGCGGCGTAGCGACATTCAGGAAGCCGCCGTCGTCAGCGGAAAGAACCAGCAAGCGCGTGTAAGCGCACGAGCCAAACATACGCAACACAGTTTGAGAGAGGACCAGAGAAATGCGGTACGGAGAAATAGGGTTCGACCTGGAAATTGATCTCACGCGGGGCAGCATAGACCGGGTGGATACCGATCCGCGGGATACCAAGCTCTATCTGGGGGGCCTCGGCACCAATGCCAAGATCATGTGGGACCGGGTTCCGCCGGAGACGGAGGCTTTTTCCGAGGACAACCTGCTGATCTTCAGCAGCGGCCTGCTCTGCGGCACCGGGGCGCCCGGTTGCAACCGCACCATCGTGTCGACCATTTCGCCGCAGACCAAGCTGATGGCCTATTCGATGATGGGCGGCTTCTGGGCGCCGGAATTGAAGTATGCCGGCTACGACAAGGTGATCATCCGCGGCAAGTCGGAGGACCTGGTCTACCTGTGGATCAGCAACGACAAGGTGGAGATTCGCGACGCCGCACATCTGAAGGGCCTGGGCGCGACCGAGACGTCGGAGGCGATCCGCAAGGAACTGAAGGATCCCGACATCCAGGTGGCAGCCATCGGCCTGGCCGGCGAGAACCGGGTCCTTTACGCCTCGGTCGAGCAGGGCCGCTCTTCGGCCTCGCGCGGCGGCATCGGCGCGGTGATGGGCGACAAGGGCCTCAAGGCGATCGCCGTGCGCGGCACCAAGGACATCAACGTCGCCGATCCCGCCAAGTACATGGATCTGTGCAACGACGTGCTGAAGTACATCAAGTTCCGCGAAGACAATCCGATCAAGGGCGTGCCGCCGATTCTTCAGGGCCTCGGCTCGCCGCAGGAGATGGCCATCGTCGACGAGCAATGGCACACCACCAACTTCATGTGGGGCAACTCGCGCACCCGCCGCAAGGACTTCTGGACGCATCAAATCGAGGAGAAGTGGCGCGAGACCCAGGAAAACGTGCGCACCCGCCTGATCAGTTGCCACAACTGCCCGATGAAGTGCGGTGCCACCATCTCGGTGCCTGGCCTGCCCACTTACATGATGAAGTGCTATTCCAAGCTGACCTACACCATGGCGGCATTCGCGGACCTGGACTTCGGCTTCAAGATCGCCCAGAAGGCCACCGAATACGGCCTCGACGGCTTCTCGGCACCGCAGGCCATGGCCTTCGGTCTTGAGTTGTTGGAGGCGGGCATACTCACCGAAGCCGACTTCCCCGGCATGCCGGAGGACACGGAAGGGCGCTTCTTCTATTTGCTGGAGAAGATCGTCCGCCGCGAGGGCATCGGCGACTACCTCGCCGACGGTACCTACTGGGCGGCCCGGCGCATCGGCAAGGGCGCCGAGAAGTTCGACCACAACACCATCAAGAAGCACGAGCAGTTGCCGCTCAAGCTGGGCATGCTCAATCCGGTCTATTACCTGATGTATTCGACCGGCGAGAAGATCAATATCACCCAGATCGAAGGCCAGTTCCCGCAGGAGCCCTTCGCGACGCGGGAGGCACGCGAAGAGTTCGTCAAGGACTGGTTCCAGGTGCCCGACGAGAAGTTCAAGAAGTATTACGTCGATTGGGAGCCGCGCGGCGAAATGTCGAATCCCTACTATCCGACGCCCGAGATGGCCAGCGAGATCGTAGACTGGATGGAGAAGATGCACTATATCGACGACGCTCTGGGCATGTGCGCCGGCCTGTCGTCCTTTCCATTGAAGCCGCCCTACCATATCCACAACTATCCGGAGTTCATCACCGCCGCGACCGGCATCAAGATGGACAAGGACGACGTGTGGCAGTCGGCGACGCGCACCCGCACGCTGATGCGCGCCCTCAACGTGCGCCGCGGCATGCGCCGCGCCGACGACAAGCCGCCGGAGGACCACTGGAAAAAGCGCTTCCCCGATCTGGAGAAGCAACTCCTGGACCAGTACTACAAGCTGAAAGGCTTCAACGACCAGGGCATTCCGACCAAGGAATCCCTGCACGATCTGGAACTCGATTACGTCGCCGAGGAATTCGAGCAGAAGGGGATATACGCCAATGGCTAAGGTCAAGAAAATCGTCAAGTCGATCACCATCGACGCCGACAAGTGCAACGGCTGCAAGGCCTGCGAGGTGATCTGCTCTTCCTGGCACGCGACGCCGCGCTACAGCAGCAACAACCCGGCGCGCTCGCGCATCCGCATCGTGCGCCTGCCGCTGCGCGACATCTACCTGCCGGTCTACGCCGGCGAGTACACCGTGGCGGAATGCACCGGCCGCGACAAATACATCATCGACGGCAAGGAGTATAACGAGTGCGATTTCTGCCGCGCTTCCTGCCCCTCGCGCGACCTCTTCAAGGAGCCCGATTCCGGCTTGCCGCTGAAATGCGACATGTGCGAGGAGACACCGGCACTGGATAAGCCCAAGTGCGTCGAGTGGTGCCTGGCCGATGCGCTGGTCTATGTCGAGCGCGAAGAGGAAGTCGAGGAGGACGCACAGCCGAAGCTGGGCGACGTCGAGATCGGCCTCGGTTCGCTGATCGACAAGCACGGCCTGCAGCAGGTGCTCGACACCGTAGCCCGCATGGTCAAGCCGTAACGCCCACGAACGACACGACAGGGTCAGAGAGCATGGACATCGTAGCCCCAGAAAAAGAGATCATCGCCGCGATCAAGACCAGCGGCGGCGACGCTTTCAAATCCTGCTACCAGTGCGGCATGTGCGATACGGTGTGTCCGTGGAACCGGGTGGCCAAGTTCAGCATGCGCAAGATCGTGCGCGAAGCCACCTTCGGCCTGACCGAGATCGACAGCGAGGACATCTGGCGCTGCACCACCTGCGGCAAGTGCCCGCAGGTCTGCCCGCGCGATGTCAAGCAGATCGAATCCGGCGTGGCGCTGCGCCGCATCGCCACCGAGTACGACGTGTTTCCCGGCGCCGCCTCCCCCATCCCCGGCGTTGCTGCCAGCCTCAAGGCTGAGGGCAATCCCTTCGGCGAGGCGCGCTCCAAGCGGGCCGACTGGGCCAAGGACCTCAACGTCAAGCGCTTCGAGGAGGGCATGGAGGTGCTTTACTCCCCCGGCTGCTACCTGTCCTACGACCCGCGCGGCAGGAAGATCGCCAAGGCCACGGTGGAAATCCTGCAAGCGGCCGGCGTAGATTTCGGGATACTGGGCAGCGACGAAAGTTGCTGCGGCGAAAGCATCCGCAAGACTGGCGACGAGAAGCTGTTCAAGAGCCTGGCACGCCAGAACATCCGCAACTTCGTGGACAACGGCGTCACCAAGATCCTGGTGTCCTCGCCGCATTGTTATCACAGCTTCAAGAACGAGTATGCAGAATTCAAGGTGAATTTCGAGGTGCTGCACATCACCGAGTTCGTCTTTCAGTTGATCGAGTCGGGCCGCCTCAAATTGACCAAGGAAGTCGCCCAGACGGTCACTTACCATGACCCGTGCTACCTGGGGCGCCACAACGGCGTCTACGAACAACCGCGCGAAGCACTGAAGGCCGTGCCCGGTCTCAAACTCAAGGAGATGTCGGAGTCGCGCAAGAACAGCTTCTGCTGCGGCGGCGGCGGTGGCCGCATCTGGATGGAAACCCCCAAGGGCGAGCGTTTCGCCGACCTGCGCCTGGAGCAGGCGGTCGGTACCGGCGCCCAGGTGCTGGCCACGGCTTGTCCTTACTGCACCACCAATTTCGAGGACAGCCGTTTGAACCGGCCGGATGGCGGGGCGTCCATCGAGGTCAAGGACATCACCGAAATCATCCGCGAAGCAATTTAGGCGAGGACAACACAGTGGAATTCGGACTCCTACAGCAGCAATGGAACACCCAGAACGTCCTGCGCAAGGCGGACGACAATGTCGGCGACGTGATGGTCGTTGGCGGCGGCATCAGTGGCATTCAGGCGGCACTGGACTTGTCGTCGGCCGGTTACAAGGTCTACCTGGTCGAGAAATCGCCGACCGTCGGTGGCAAGATGTCGCAGCTGGACAAGACTTTTCCCACCAATGACTGCTCGATGTGCATCGAGTCGCCGAAGTTCATCGAGACCGACCGGCAACCGAACATCCAGCTGATGACCTATACGGATGTCGATTCGGTCGAAGGCGAGCCCGGCGACTTTACCGTCACCCTGTTGAAGAAGCCGCGCTACGTCATCGAGGACAAGTGCACCGGTTGCACGGTCTGCGTCGAGTACTGCCCGGCCAAGATTCCCGATCCCTTCAACCAGAACCTGTCGATGAACAAGGCGGTGCATATCTACTTTTCGCAGGCCGTGCCGCTGGTCACCTACATCGACGACAGCTGCCTGTTCCTCAAGGACAAGACCTGCTCGATCTGCCAGACCGTCTGCGAGAACGACGCCATCGACTTCGGCCAGAAGGCGGAGAAGGTCAAGGTCAAGGTCGGCGCCATCATCCTGTCGCCCGGCTACGAGACCTTCGATCCCTTGCCGCGCAACGATTACGGCTATGGCCAGTTCGCCAACGTGGTCACCAGCATGGACTTCGAGCGCCTGCTCTGTTCCACCGGTCCGCACGAGGGCCAGATCCTGCGTCCCTCGGACAAGAAACATCCGCACAAGATCGCCTGGATCCACTGCGTCGGTTCGCGCCAGGTGACCGCGGGCGGCAACAGCTATTGCTCGGCGGTCTGCTGCTCCTATACGCAGAAACAGGTGATCCTGGCCAAGGACCACCTGCCCGATCTGCACGCCAAGATCTTTCACAACGACATCCGTTCCTACGGCAAGGATTTTGAGCGCTTCTACCAGCGCGCGCAGAAGCTGCCCGATGTGCATTTCGTTCGCAGCTACGTCTCGATCGGCAGCGAGGATCCGGAGACCGGGGATGTCTCCATCCGTTACACCACGCCGGATGGTGTGGTCGAGGAGTTCTTCGAACTGGTGGTCCTGTCGGTGGGCCTGGCGCCACCCAAGGATGCCCAGCGCTTTTCCAAGGTTTTCGGCATCGAGCTCAACCACCACGGCTTCTGCAAGGTGGACCCTTTCAACCCGCTCCAGACCAGCCGTCCGGGCATCTTCACCAGCGGTGCCTTCCAGGGTCCGATGGATATTCCCGAGGCGGTGATGGGCGCCAGCGGCGCCGGCGCCCAGGCCTCCAATCTGCTCATGTCGCGGCGCGGCCAGCTCTCCGAGGAGCGGGTGTACCCGGCAGAGAAGGATGTCTCCGAAGAAGAGGCCAAGGTCGGCGTCTTCGTCTGCCGCTGCGGCGCCAACATCGGCCGGGTGGTGGACGTGCCAGGCATCGCCGAGTATGCCAAGACCCTGCCCAATGTGGTGCACGTCGAGGAAAGCCTGTTCGCCTGCGCGACCAACACTGCCAAGGCCATCTCCGACACCATCCGCGACAAGGGACTGAACCGCGTGGTGGTCGCCGCCTGCACGCCGCGCACCCACGAGCCGCTGTTCCGCGACACCCTGCGCGAAGCCGGCGTCAACCAGTACTTCTTCGACATGGCCAACATCCGCGAGCACTGCACCTGGGTGCACTCCAAGGAGCAGGAGGCGGCGACCGAGAAGGCCAAGGACATCGTCCGCATGTCGGTGGCGCGGGCCGGCAAGCTGGAGCCCCTCGACGAGTTCTCGCTGCCGGTGGACAAGACCGCCCTGGTGGTCGGTGGCGGCGTCGCCGGCATGACCAGTGCGCACACCCTGGCCGAGCAAGGCTATGAAACCTATCTGGTGGAGAAAGCTGCCGACTTGGGCGGCGTCGCCAGCCGCATCCACTACACGCTCGAGGGCATGGACGTCCAGACCTACCTCAAGGACCTGAAGAAAAAGGTGTACCGGCATCCGCGCATCCATGCCATCACCGATGCAGCGGTGACCCATGTCGACGGCTATGTCGGCAATTTCACCACCACCGTCAAATCCAAGGGCCGGGTGCGCACCATCAAGCACGGCGCCGCCATCATTGCCACCGGCGCCGCCGAGTACCGGCCGACCGAATACTTGTACGGTCAAAGCGACAAGGTGATGACCCTGCTGGAGATGGAAGGCAAGCTCGCCAAGCGCGACGAAAAGCTGATGGCGGCCGAGAGCGTGGTGATGATTCAGTGCGTCGGCTGCCGCAACACCGACCGCAACTACTGCTCCCGCGTCTGCTGCAGCGGCGCCATGAAGAACGCCTTGAAGCTGAAAGAACTCAAGCCGGAGGTCGACATCTACGTGCTGTTTCGCGACATCCGCACCTACGGTTTCCGCGAGGACTATTACCTGAAGGCGTCGCACCAGGACGTCAAGTTCATCCGCTACGAGCCGGAAGACCCGCCGCTGGTGGAAGCCGCAGACCAAGGCGGCAAGAGCTTTATCCGGGTGACCGCCGCCGATCCTATCCTGGGCAAGAAGCTGCAACTGGACGTCGATGCCATTGTCCTCGCCGCGGCGGTGATCCCCAGCCCCGGTTCCAGCGAGCTGGCGCGCATGTTCAAGGTGCCGCTGGGTCCCGACGGATTCTTCCAGGAAGCGCACGCCAAGCTGAGGCCGGTGGACTTCGCCGCGGAAGGTGTGTTCCTCTGCGGCACGGCGCAGTATCCCAAGCACCTCTCGGAAACCATCACCCAGGCCTACGGCGCGGCCGGCCGTGCCCTGACGCTGTTGTCGCGCGACACGGTTGTCGCCTCGGGTGCGGTGTGCGCGGTGAAAGGCATGGACTGCGTTTCCTGCGGCGCCTGCATCTCGGTGTGCACCTACGGCGCTATCAGCTTCCAGGATACCCCGCGCGGCAAGAAGGCAGTGGTCAATCCGGTGCTATGCAAGGGCGACGGACTGTGCGTCGCCAAGTGTCCGACCGCGGCCATCAGCCTCTCCCACTACACCGACGATGAAGTGTTCAATCAAATCGACGCGGCGCTGGAAGAAGCGCTGGCATGAATGCTAACTCGCGTCGTCGTCAGACCACCTCCGTGCCATGAAATCGTTAAAGAGCAGCACTTATGCCCCCACCCCCGACCCCCGCCCAGGCGGGGGCTACAAGTTGCTCGCTGCGCTCGTGGATGGCGGGGTGCTTCGTAATGTAGTTCACGGTAACGTAACAACCCGGAAAGCAAACTGAATATGGCTGCCCCCTCCGATTTCAAGCCGATCATCGTCGGATTTCTGTGCAACTGGTGCTGCTATGGCGGCGCCGACCTGTGCGGCGTCTCGCGGTTTCAGTATCCGCCGTACCTGCGGGTGATCCGCCTGATGTGCTCGGGCCGGGTTGACCTGGAGTTCATATTCCGCGCCTTCGCCAAGAAGTCCGACGGGGTGTTCATCGGCGGCTGCCATCTCGGCGACTGCCATTACAACCCCGAAGGCAACTACGACGCCCTGGGCAACAGCATGGTCGCCAAGCGCATCCTGGAAAACATCGGCGTGAATCCCGACCGGCTGCGCCTCGAATGGGTTTCCGCCGGCGAGGGCATACGCTTCGCCGAAATCATGAACGAGTTCGGGGCCAAGATCAAAAGCCTCGGACCGTTCGGATCGAGCGAAGGCCGCGATGTGGCCGACCTGCAAGCGGGCCTGCAGGCAGCGACGCAATTGGTACCCTATTTCAAGCTGGTGGAACGCGAACGCTTCCGCGTGGCGAAGCGGACCGAAGACGGCTATCGGGAGTTTTTCGCCAGGCCGGACTACGAGCCGTTGTTCAAGGCGTTGGTGCTCGACAAGTTGACCATGAGCCGCATCATGGGCGTGCTGCGCGCCGGCGAGGCGACGGCGGGCGATATCGCCCAGAAGCTCGGCGTCGATGGCGCGGAGGTCGCGCGGCATCTGCATCTGCTGTCGCAGCAGGGGATGGTCCGCCTGGACGGCAACCAGGCGCAGGTTGCGACAGCCGCCTGACGCGTATCACCAAACAGCAAACCGAGGTGGAACGAGCATATGTGTGACGAAAATATCGACGGCATCATCGAAAAGTACCGGGGCCAACCGGGCTCGCTGATACACGCACTGGTCGAAATCCAGCACCAGAACCACTGGCTGCCCCGCGAGGTGATGCATCGGGTGGCCGAGGCGCTGGAGGTGCCCTTTGCCAAGGTGATGCAGATCGCCAGTTTCTACAAGGCATTCAGTCTGACGCCGAAGGGACGCCATGAAGTGCATGTGTGCACCGGCATGACTTGCCACTTGCGCGGGGCGGCCAAGCTACAGGCGAAGGTGGAGGAACTCACCGGCCTCAAGGACGGCGAAACCGATGCCCAGTCCCGATTCACTTTCGAGACCGGCGCCTGCCTGGGCAGTTGCAGCATCGGACCCGAGTTGATCGTCGACGGCAAGCATTACGGCCGGATGACCCCGGAAAAGGTCGAAGACGTCCTGAAACGCTACGAGTAGGAACAGACCATGCCTAAGCTCCAATCAGCGGCCGAACTGGAAAAGTACCGAGCGGAAGTCCTCGCGGCCCGCGATCCCGCCAAACCCTGCATCGCCGTCTGTGCCGGCGCAGCCTGCGACGGCATGGACTCGGCGGCGGTCGCTGCCGCCTTCCTGGCCGAGGCTGCCAAGCAGAAACTCGACGGCAAGTTGGCGGTGAGGACCACCGGCTGCCATGGCTACTGCGAGAAGGGGCCGAATGTCGTGGTGACGCCGGGCGACGTCTGCTACTTCGAGGTCCAGCCGGCGGATGTGCCGGAGATCATCGCCGCCACGCTCAAGGGCGAGGTGGTCGAACGTTTGGTGTACCACGACCCGAACAGCGGCGCCACGGCGGTGCATATGCACGAAGTGCCTTTCTACAAGCACCAGACGCGCCTGCTGATCGGCGACAACCCGAAGATCGACCCGATGGAGATCGACGACTATCTGGCGGTCGGCGGCTATGCGGCCCTGGTCAAGGCCCTGGCCGAGATGAGTCCGGAACAGGTCCTCGACGAAGTCAAGAAGGCCAACCTGCGTGGTCGCGGTGGTGGCGGTTTCCCGGCCGGCTCCAAGTGGGAGACCACCCGGAACGCGTCGGAAAAGACCAAGTATGTCATCGTCAACGGCCACGAAGGCGAGTCCGCCGCCTTCATGGACCGCGCCATGCTCACCGGCAATCCGCACAAGATCCTCGAAGGGCTGATCATCGGCGCCTACGCCATCGGCGCGCAGAAGGGCTTCATGTACACGCGTCACGACATGCCGCTGCTGGAAAAACACGTCAGGAACGCGCTGGCCCAGGCGAAAGAATACGGCCTGCTCGGCAAGAACATCCTCGGCTCCGGCTTCGACTTCGAGTGCGAGCTGCACTTCG
>JBAYJH010000077.1:0-16720 GCA_041665185.1 Sterolibacterium sp. | reverse complement strand
AAGCGTGGGCGATCGGGTGAGTTCATTTCATCCGGATTGAGTAGTGCAAGGTGTGGCATAAGTCGGTGCGGACGTCCTAAACAGTTATTGGTAGCGATGAATCATAGGGCTTTGGCTGGCGATCGGGCGATAGGTTTGACGAATCTGCATCCAGTCGAGTAATCGAAGCGTTAGAACACCACTTCCAGGCGGCGTTCGACATAGAAGCTGTTGGGGTTGGTGTTATTTGGGCAGATTCCGCCGCTGGGCTGATTGCAGGCGGTGGCGATGATTTGAAATACCGTCGGGCCGCAGCGAGACGCCACGTAAATGCCGCTCGCCGGATCGCAACTGGCGGGCGTAGGTGTCTGCAAGGGCGAAGGGTCATAGGTTGCAGTGCAAGTGACGGTCACGGTAAAGGCGCTCAAGGTGGTGGCGCTGCCGGGAAAAGCGAACGAACCCGCCGCGGTGGCGCACGTCCGGGAATTCGGACTGGTGGCGACGCCGGCGGCCGTGTAGCCGAAGCGGTAGGCCGCAGTGGATTGGACCCGAAACACTCCCCATTCGATACCCGAACGCGCCGCCTGGTAGGCGCGCGAACCCTGGATGTCCAGCGCGGAGCCGATCGCCTGGGTGGTCGAGACGGTCACCATGAAGGCTCCCAGCGCCGCCAGCACCACCAGGATGAAGATGGCGGCGACGATGGAGAAACCGTGCTGGGCGGCGAGCCTCATGGCGCGTTATCCACGTGGATCTGGCGGACCAGGGTGACCTGTTCCTGACTGCTGGGATCGGTCAAGGTCAAGGTGATGGTCAGGAGTCCCTTGCTGGCGGAGTTGGTCGACGAATACGGGGCAACCACGCAACTGGCGTTGTTTGCCAGCAAGGCCGAGCTGCCGCTCGGGGTGGTCGCCAAATTGGCGTTGAAGCCGTAATTCCAGTAGCGGGTCAGATTCCCCGGCGTAACCGTCGGGCAGGCGTAGGTGACGGCCTTGACCCCGCCGGGGACGACCTGGAAGGCGTTGTTGGGCGACGATAAGGGCGGCGATTGGGTGTAGAAGGGATTGGAGGTCAGGGTGACGAGATTGCCCGACACCGCCGAGACCTTGGCGCGATTGCAGTTGGTGCAGGGATCGCCGACGGTATAGGCATTGGCCGGCGTATTGCCCGGCCCGAGGTTGTAGACCACGATGTAATCGCCTGCGACGATGGCCGGATTGTTCGGCATGGGACCGAGTACATCGAAAGTCAGGTTCGCACCGGTGAAGCTGAGGAAATTGCCGGCGGTGGAGCCATCCGAAGCATCACGGTAGCGCCCGCCACCGCTGGTCATGATGAATTCGATGAAGCAGGTGACACTGGGCTGGGCGGCGCAGAAGCCGACATTTCCCGATGAGTCCTGCACCCGCAGGCTGTTGGGCAGGGCGATATGAATTTCACGGGCAAAGCGCCGGGCGATCAAGTCGGCTTGGTCGGTCAGTTCAGCGCGGCGCACGCTGTCCACGTAGCCCTTCACCGGATTGGTGATGAACACCGCCACGACGCCCGCGATGATACCGGTGATGACGATCACCATCACCGCTTCGACCAGGGTGAATCCCTTGGATCGGTGACGGGGCGAGGTAGGCGTTCCGGGCGGCTTCATGGTTAGAAGTTGGGCGAATAGCGAGTCCGATAGCCCTCGACCGTCAGGCTGTCGCTGCCATGCGTGACGGTCACGGCGATCCGCAGTGCCTGCATTGGACTTGCCGAGCAATCGGTGGAACCACTCGGGCAGCTTGATGACGCGATGCCGTTCAGCGCCTCGGGGACAATGTCGATTTTCGCGCTGTAACCGGCCGGCGCGGTGAAGGTCGTGGTGATGTCCGGAATGGGGCTGGCCAGCACAAACCCTGTGCCGGCAACGTAATAATCGTTGACGTTGTTGAATGGGGTCGTGGCGCTGGTGCGTGTTTCCCCCGCTTCCGGGCCGAGAGTCTCGAGGGCTGAGGTGCAGCCAACCCCGCCGATCTGGTCGGACGCCGCGGCGGCCACATTGGCGTCGTTCGGGTCACAGTAGGTGAATGACTTCGCTTGCACTTCTTCCAGCAGCGCTTCGGCGATGGCCAGCATCTGCTTGGCGATCATCGGGTCCGCGCTGCTTTTCACCGTGACGTTGAGCACGGTCAATACGCCGGCCAGCGCCACGCTGACGATGACTATGAACATCACCAACTCGACCAGCGTCAAACCGCTCTGGGGGCGTCGCCGCAGCGGTTTCATCTCAATGCACATAACCGGTCTCGGCTTCGACGGTGACGACCGTGTCGGAACCGCCGTGCACCGTGAATTGGGCCGCAGTCGACAGCGTCGCCGACGCTGCGGTCCAGGGTCGCCCCTGGGCGTCGAAAACCACCGCAGCGGTACTGGTGCCTAACAAGCTGACGTTACCGCGCGGCGAGATGGTGTTGCCGCTGCCTCCCGGCAGCATCAGGTTTTGTTCGCGTGGGCAGGTTGCCACTCCCCGGCCTTCCGGGCTGCTGATGTCTATGGTCACCGCGAGCGTGTTGCCGCTGCGGCTGACGCAGGAGTAGCGCCTTTGTGCAACGGCTGCTTTACGGGCGAATTCCAGGGTCGCCTTGACCTGGTCACGATAACCGACTTCATCGTAACCGCCCAGCAAGCTGAAATTCGGCAATGCCACAACGGCCAGCACGCCGATGACGATCATCACCGTGACCAGCTCGATCAAGGTAAAACCGCGCTGACCGCGACCGAGGGCAATCCGCCGTGGCAACCATTCAGCAGTCATCGCAATCCTGCGGGGCTTAGCCTGCATTTGGCAATTTCGGAAGACAGGAAATACAGTTTATCAGAGCTAGGCACGACAATTCATCGGTGGTTCACGCCATGTCGATCCGCCATTTGACGGATAAGCTGCGACCACCTCATAGGATAGCCCGATTTGAATTCAATCCAACGAGACATATGCCACACTTTCACAAGTACCCGCCCGGGGGGATTCAGGTTGGCACCGCCGGGCGGCGGGATCAATACCGCTGCGCCTACCGGCTATCGTGGCCGCCAGTCAATGAATTAGGGGGTAAATCGGCGGGTATTGTGTGCAAGGACGCGGGTTCAGCGGGTTATCATCCCGCCCATTCTGGTCAATTCGATGATGCCCTTACTGCGCCCCAAACTGCATGACGGATGGCTGTCCGTGGCGATCGCTCCCGACAGGATGGATTTCGCCCATATCCGGCGGCGGGAGGGAAAGAAACCCGAGGTCCTGCTGTTGAATTCCTACCAGCGTGGCGGCGATGATGTCGAGGCCTTGAGTCGCCTGCGCAAGGTCCTGAAGCTTGCCCGGTATCGGTGCACCACCGTACTGCGCGTCGGTGAGTACCAGGTGCTGCAAGTTGAGCCTCCCGATATGCCCGCCGCCGAGTTGAAGGAAGCCTTGCCCTGGCGCATCAAGGACATGCTCAACTACCCGGTGGAGTCGGCGACCGTCGATGTGCTGGAGATACCCGGCGATCCGTCGGCGGTGGGGCGGGCCAAACAGGTCTTTGCCGTGGCGGCCAACAACGCGATTATCGCGCCGCGCATGGCGCTTTTCGACGCTGCCAAGGTTCCGTTACTGGCGATCGACATCCCCGAACTCGCGCAACGAAATATTTCGGCACTCTTCGAAGAGGAGGATCGTGGCCTGGCGATGTTGTGCTGCGACGACGCGGGCGCGATGTTAACCTTTACCTTCCGGGGTGAACTTTATGCCGCCCGGTTCACCGAAGTCCCGCTGGCACAGTTGCAGCAAGCCGAGGAATTGCGGCGCGAACAGCTTTACGAGCGCATCGCGCTTGAGGTCCAGCGCTCCCTGGACAACTTTGACCGGTTGAACGGACATATTCGTCTGCCTCACCTGCTGGTATCCCCTCCGCCTGGCGTGCCGGGTTTCCTTGATTACCTGCGCGACAATTTGTCGATACCGGTGATGGAGATGGACTTGGCCAAAGTGCTGGACTTTCCGGCGATTCCGGAACTTTCACAACCCACGCGTCAAACTCAGTGCCTGAAGGTTCTGGGCGCCGCGTTGCGCGAATAGGCCGGGACCGATGAGCCAGCAGATCAACCTTCTCAACCCGGCTTTCCGCAAGGTATTCGACTGGCTGACGGCGACGCCATTGGCGATCGCGACTTGCGTGTTGGTGGTGGTCCTTGGGGGCGCTACCGCATGGGCCAGCGTCAGGGCGGATAAGCAGGAGCACGCGGCCAGCGAGCGCGCCAAAGCGCTGAAGGATGCCCAGGACAGGCTGGTGGCGATGGGGAAGTTGATCGCGGATAGCAAGCCCAACGCGGAGCTGGCCAACGAACTGAGCGATGCGGTGGCGCTGCTCAGGAGTCGCGAAGAGATCATAAAAGTGCTCGATGGGGGCGTGATAGGAAGCACCACAGGCTTCGCCGAATTCCTGCGCGGGTTTGCGCGCCAGACGCCGAACGGTCTGTGGTTGACCGGTTTCACCATCGGCGCCGCCGGCAGTGAAATGGAGATCCGTGGACGCATGACGAATCCTGCGGCCTTGCCGGAATACATTCGCCGCCTGAAAACCGAGCCGGTGTTTCGGGGACGCGGTTTTGCCGCCTTGACCATCCAGCGACCCGCGGCGGGAAAAGATCTGAAGAGCCTGGAAACCCTCCTGGATGCTACCGGGAAGCCCGCGAATCCGGCTGCTGCCGCCACCAAGGATGCGCAGCCGAAATTTGTTGAGTTCGTCTTGACGCCGCAGCCGCCGGATCCGTTTGCGTCCTTGGCCACCATGGCGGCGATACCGAGGCCGGCGCCTTCGACAACCCCGCAAAAGCAGGAATTCGTCGATTCTGTCCTGACCCCCAAGACGGAAAACCTTGGCAAGGCGGCCATGGAAGAATTGAAGAAGGGGAGTGACGAGACGACGAAAGCCCATGCCGACGCATTGAAGAAGCTCCAGGAATTGATGCCCTCGGAGAAGAAGCCATGAAACAACAATGGCTGGCCTACGCCGCACGCTTCGACGCGCTGGCCCGCCGCGAGCGCGCGATGCTTGCCGCGGCCATCGTGGTGGGTCTGGGAATGCTGGTTTACACCTTCGTGATCGAGCCCAGCCTGGCCCGGCATGACATCCAGGCCAAGAACCTGGCCAAAGCGAGTGCCGAATTGAAGACGGTCGAGGCACAACTGGTCGTGATCCAGGCGCAACTCAAGGATCCCGATGCGGCCAATCGCACCGCCTTGCAGCAGACCCGCAAGGACTTGGCGGCGCTCGACGCGAAAGTGCGGGCGATGGAAAACAGCCTGGTGCCGCCCGAGAGGATGCAGGGCTTTCTCGAGTCCTTGTTGGCCAAGAACCACAGCTTGGAATTGCTGGCATTCAACACTCAGCCGCCGACGCCATTGATCGAGCGCAAGGCCGGCGCTCCGGCGGCAAGCGCGACAGCCGGCGCAACGGCCGTGACGCCGGCGGCTTCCGCGGCGACGCCCGTCACTGCGCCGAACATCTATAAGCACGGGATCGAGATCAAGATAGCGGGTAGTTATAATGACCTGCTGGTGTATTTGGCGGAGATCGAGCGCATGCCGCAGCGCATCATCTGGAATCGCATCAAACTCGCGACCGATGTTTATCCCCGCAATGAAATGACGTTAACGGTGTATACCCTGAGTCTGGACAAACAATGGCTGGTCGTATGAACCCGTTATTCCGTCCGCTGTTCTTCTCCGCCTTGTCGCTGGGTCTGGTCGACCTCGCCTGGGGGCAGAAGGATGCCGCGCTGCCCGACCCGACCCGGCCACCGGTGACATCCGCCGAACCCGTGGCCGCGGGAGCTGAGAGCGCCCCGCCGCCCAGCGGCCTGCAAACGGTCATCCTCGGCCGGGGACAAAAGCCCATGGCGGTGATCAACGGGACCATGGTGGAGTTGGGGGGCAAGGTCGGAGACGCCACGTTGGTCAAGCTCACCGAGTCGGAAGCCGTATTACAGGGACCGGCCGGCAAGCAAGTGTTGCATCTGTTGCCCGGGTTGGTCAAGAAGACGGAAGGTTCCGGGTTCAAGAAGGAAGATGGTAAGAACCATGACCAATGAACGCTACCTGAATCTCGTGACGCTGTTCACCCTGATCCTGGTGATCCTGGTGCTGGCTTCGTGCGGTTCGCCGGCGCAGAAGCCCGGCAACGCCTTCGATCGCATCAACGCCGAGTTGGGACGGGCTGCTTCGGAGCGCAAGGTCGCCAACGACGGGATCGATCAGGCCTTGATGCCGCCGCTTCAGATCGAGATGCCCAAGGCCATCAACGATGCCGAGCTGCGTTTCGATCTGTCGGTGGTCAAGGCACCCGCTGTCCAGGTCTTCATGGCTCTGGTGAGTGGGACCCGCTACAGCATGTTGTTGCCCCCGGAGTTGTCGGGGAATATCACCGTCAATCTCAAGGATGTCACTATCAAGGAGGCGCTCGATACCATCCGCGAACTCTATGGTTATGAATATAAGGTGCAGGGAACGCGGATCTTCATTCAATCCAACACCCTGCAATCGCGCGTGTTCCAGATCAATTATCTTTCTGCCCGGCGTCAGGGGAACAGTAGCTTGAGTGTGACCTCCGGTTCGATGATGGGCTCCGGCGGCACCACGACGGGGCCGACGACCGGAACGGCGCAGCCGGTCGCTCAGCCCACGGCACAAACTCCCACCCAAGCCAGTCAGCAGGGCGGCATGTCAGGTGGGGTACAGGCCAGCAGCGGGGGCAGCAGCCGCATCAGTACCAGTTCGGACTCCGATTTTTGGCGTGACCTGACCACGGCATTGACCGCCATTGTGGGAACCGCCGAAGGGCGGCAGGTGATCATCAACTCGATGTCCGGCGTGGTGGTGGTCCGCGCCTTTCCGGCCGAAATGCGCAACGTGGAAAGTTATCTCAAGGCCACGCAACTGGTCGTCGAACGCCAGGTGATGATCGAAGCCAAGATCATCGAAGTGACCTTGAGCAATGCCGCCCAGTCAGGCATCAACTGGGCCGCCTTCAAGACCATCAATAACGTCAGCACCATGACCGGATCCCTGGCGACCGGATCGACGCTCAAGACCGACGCCAACTTCCAGGCCGGCAATGCCTCGGTGGAAGTGGTGCCGGGCGCCATCAAGTCGGTGACGCCGATGGGCAATGGCTTCATCGGCCTGGCCTTTCAGACGGCCAATTTTGCCGCCGTGATCAACTTCCTGGAGACACAGGGTGATGTTGCGGTGCTCTCCAGTCCGCGCATCGCCACCCTGAACAATCAGAAAGCCCTGCTCAAGGTCGGCACCGACGAAATGTTCATCACCAACATCAGCGGCGGCACCGCCGGCACTACGGCCGTTGCCGGCACCGCGCCGTCCCTGACCATGCAACCGTTCTTCTCCGGTATTTCGCTGGATGTGACGCCGCAAATCGACGACGAAGGCAACATCATCCTGCATGTGCACCCGGCGGTGAGCAACGTCGCCGAAAAGGTCAAGGTGGTCGACCTGGGTACCGTCGGCGGCACCTTGAACTTGCCGCTGGCCGCCAGCAGCATCAACGAGACCGATAGCATCGTGCGCGTCCAGGATGGCAATATTGTCGCCATCGGCGGACTGATGAGGCAATCGCAATCCCAGAAGAGAGTCGGGTTGCCGGGAACCACCAGCGGGTCCGTGCTCGATGGACTCTTTGGTCAGCGCAGCAACAGCTTCGACAAGAGCGAAATGGTGATCCTGATGAAGCCGACGATCATCAGCAGCGACCGGGTTTCACAGGAAGAGCTGCTGCAAACCCAGAGCCGCTTCGAGTCGATCACTCCGCGCAAGCCGGCGGTTTCCAAACCACGCTAAATTACGACGCGAATGTACCTCGCCCACTTCGGTCTCGTCGAACGTCCCTTCGGTATCACTCCCGATACCGAATATGCATATTCCGCGGCGTCCCACCAGGAGGCGCTAAACACTTTGCTGATCGCCTTGCAGAGCGGGGAGGGATTCATCAAGATCACCGGGGAAGTCGGCACCGGCAAGACCATGCTGTGTCGCCGCTTTCTGGCGACCCTGGGGCCGGAATATTTCAGCGCCTATTTGCCAAATCCGGCGCTATCGCCCTTGCCCCTGCTGCTGGCGGTGGCCGACGAACTGGGCCTGAAACTCGACCCCAGCGAACAGCAGTTTCAGCTCATCAAGCAAATCAATCAGCGCTTGCTCGACCTCGCCGAAGAAGGCAAGACGGTGGTGTTCTGCGTCGACGAGGCACAGACCGCGCCTTTGGATAGCCTCGAGGCGCTGCGCCTGTTGTCGAATCTTGAAACCGAGAAGCGGAAATTGCTGCACCTGGTGTTGTTCGGCCAGCCGGAGCTGGACGTCAAGCTGGCCGATCCTTCAGTGCGCCAGTTGCTGCAACGGATCGCCTTCCACCACCGCATGCAGGGCCTGCGCCGCGACGAACTGGGCCACTATCTGACCCATCGCCTGCGGGTCGCCGGTTATCGCGGCAGCCCGATTTTTTCGCGGCCGGCGCTGAGCCGCCTGTATCAATATTCCAAGGGAATCCCCCGGCTGGTTAACATCCTGGCCCACAAGTCCATGCTCGCTGCCTTTGGCGAAGGCAAGGTGAGTGTCGGACGGGTCCACGTGACCGAAGCGGCACGCGATACCGAGGGTGTCAAAGTCAGCCGCTGGCCATTTTTCGCTTAGGTTAATACGATGAGCCTGATCAACAAGATGCTGCGCGATCTGGATGCGCGCCATGCGTCGACCGGCCAGACGGTGCTTCCCGATGAGGTCCGCCCGCTGCCCGAAGAGGTGGTGGCGCCGCGGGTCAGCCGCCAGGTGTGGATTATTGCCGGAGTGGCAATCCTCGGCGCCGCAGCGATACAGACTTCCGCACTGTGGCTGCCGTTGCTGGCCGATTATGTCCCTGTTCCGGCGAGCCTTCTGCCGCCTCCGGCGCCGGCGGTGGTTGCGCAGTCAGCTCTGCCCCAGCCGACCACCGTGGTGTTACAGCTGCCGCCGCCCGAGCAGATGCTGCCGTTGCCGTCCTTGCCCGACACGGCGCCGGTGACGGCCGATGCCCCAGCGGAGCAGGTTCCACAGGCGGCGCCCGCCGCCCAGCCGACTCCGCCGGCGGTAGCGGAGAGTCGAAATACCGATTTGAAGATCGACCGGTCGCTGCCGGAACTGCCACAGCCCAAACCCGCTGCGACAAAGCCTGCTGCGGTGGCGGTCGCCCCGACGCTTGCACCTGCGCCTGCGCCCAAACAAACCACTGCTGCGCCGAAGTCCGCTCGCATGTCGGGTGCGGTGGCGGTGGAAAAGCAGCAGAGTCTGGGCAGCGCCCAGGAGCGGGCCGAGGCCGGCTATCGGAAAGGTGTTGCAGCCTACAAGCAGGGACATTTTGGCGAAGCTGCCACGCAATTCAAGGCGGCCCTTCAGGAAGACCCCCGGCATCTGGCTGCGCGCCAAACCCTGCTCAGCATGCAGGCCGAGCAAAAGCAGTGGGAAGAAGTGCAGACTGTCCTGAAGGAGGGCCTGGAGCTGATGCCGGAACAGATCTCCTGGGCCATGGCATTGGCGCGTATCCAGGTCGAGCGCGGGAAATTGCCGGAAGCGTGGGAGACCTTGCAGAAACACATGGCGCATGGCGAGAAGAGCGCCGATTACCAGGGTTTCGCGGGGGTGCTGCTGCAACGCATGCAGAAACCGCATGAAGCCAGCTTTTACTATCAGGCCGCCGTCCAGCTCAAGCCCAACGAAGCGCGCTGGTGGCTGGGTTTGGGACTGGCCCACGAGGCCGAGGGCAAGGGTTCAGAAGCGCGCGAGGCCTTTCAGCGCGCTCGCAACTCGGCCGGCGTGACGCCGGAAATGGCGGCGGCAATCGACAAGAAGTTGCGCTGACGTTGGCTTCTCTCCGAGGCGAGAGCGATCACGCCCCGGTCAATGCCTCAAGGTGCGCGCCGCTACCCAGTTGATGACCGTTGCCGCACCGTGTTTCTTCAGGGTGCGGGCGAACTCGTCGAGTGTTGCGCCGGTAGTCATCACATCATCGACGACGATAACGGTCTTTCCCGACAAGTCCAGGGCGCATTCGAAAGCGCCCTGAATGTTCTTGCGGCGCTCCTGCCAGGGCAGGCTGGCTTGCGGGGCGGTGTCGACGACCCGCCGGTAGCCGTCGAGCAGCAACGGCAGGCCGAGGTGCCCGGCGAGCGGACGGGCAATTTCCAGTGCCTGATTGAAGCCCCTTTGGCGTAGCCGTTGCGCCGAGAGCGGCAGCGCCAGCAACAGGCCAGCGGGTATTGTCGGCACCAGCGGCAGTGGCGACGCTTCCAGCAGCGCCGCCGCCAGGAAGTCGGAGATGACCAGCCGATGCTGGTATTTCAGTGCCTGGATCAGTCGATCGACCGGGAAGTCATAGCTGAAGCAGGCGAACGTTGCATCGAAATGCGGCGACCGCTTGAGGCAGGCGCCGCAGGTTTCGCCGCGTGGCGTCGGCAGGGCGCAGATGGGGCAGCGCCACGCCGGCAGCCGCGGCAAGTCGTCGCTACAGGCACGGCACAACAATTCATCGCCGCTGGCCGCCCCGCACAGGAAGCAGTCCTGCGGCAGCAAGGCCGCGCCGAGGCGCCTGCCGGCGTGTGCCAGCAAGCGGGTCAGGGCCGCGGTCGGGTGCGGTGAAATTGACAAGCGTGACTCCTTCAAACATGATGCGTGGTCACATTTTCGCAGACAGTGACCCGCCATGCCGTCCACCAATTCAACTATTGCCGCCGCCTCGTCGCCGCACACTCGATTGCAGTCCGCGGTAACGTCCTGGCTCACCGCCGACATCGTGGCCTTGTTCGAGCTGCCTTTCAGCGATTTGCTGTACCGCGCCCAGCAGGTGCATCGCGCCCATTTCGATGCCAATGCGGTACAACTGTCGACCCTGCTTTCGGTCAAGACCGGCGGCTGCTCGGAAGACTGCGGCTATTGTTCGCAGTCGACCCGTCACCACACCGACGTCGGGCGCGAGGCATTGCTGCCGCTGGAGGAAGTGATCGAGGCGGCGCAGGCGGCCCGCAACCAGGGCGCCACCCGTTTCTGCATGGGCGCCGCCTGGCGCGGACCGAAACAGAAGGATCTCGATCGGGTGACGGACATGGTGCGGGCCGTGAAGGATCTCGGGCTCGAGACCTGCGTCACGCTGGGCATGCTACAGGAAGGCCAGGCCGAGCAACTCAAGGCCGCCGGCCTGGATTACTACAACCACAACCTGGATACCGCGCCGGAGTTCTATGCCCAGGTGATTTCGACGCACAGCCAGGCGGACCGCTTCGACACCTTGCGGAAAGTGCGCGATGCAGGCATCAACGTCTGCTGCGGCGGCATCGTCGGCATGGGCGAGGACCGCGCCGCGCGCGCCGCCCTGATCGCCGAACTGGCCAATATGGAGCCGCCACCCGAGTCGGTGCCGATCAACAATCTGGTGCCGATTCCCGGCACGCCGCTGGCAGACGCGCCGCCCGTCGATCCGTTCGAGTTCGTCCGGACCATCGCCTGTGCCCGCATCACCATGCCGGCCAGCATGGTGCGCCTTTCCGCCGGTCGCCAGCAGATGTCGGATGAATTGCAGGCACTGTGTTTCCTGGCCGGCGCCAACTCGATCTTCTACGGCGACAAACTTCTGACGGCCGGCAATCCCGAGACGGAGCGCGATGAATCTCTCCTCGCCCGTCTCGGCCTGCGGGCGATGTAGGGCGACTGCTCCATGAAGCAGAACTTCGCTCGCGCCGCCTCCACCTACGCAGTGGCCGCGGTGTTGGCTGATGAGACCGGGCGGCGCATGGCTGAGCGCCTCGATTATGTGAATATCGCACCTGGACGGATTGCCGACATCGGTTGCGCCAGCGGCGCGGGTATCCGCGAGCTGCAACGGCGCTACCGTAAGGCGCTGCCACTGGCGATCGATTTTGCGCTGCCGATGCTGCTTGCCACGCGCGCCGCTACGCCGTTGCTACAGCGCGTGGCGCGACGTGGCCCGCGACTCCTGAATGCCGACGTGCTGGCATTGCCGCTGGCCGTCGGCAGCCTCGGCCTGATCTGGTCCAATCTGCTGCTGCACTGGTTCGACGATCCGCTGCCGGCGCTGCGTGAATTCCAGCGGGTACTCGAAGTCGGTGGTTTGTTGATGTTCGCCATGCTCGGCCCGGACACGCTCAAGGAATTGCGCGCCGCCTGTCATGATGCCGGGATCGCCGACACGGCCGTCCCGCTGCGGCGCTTCCACGACATGCATGACGTCGGCGACATGCTGCTGGCGGCGGGTTTCGCCGACCCGGTGATGGACATGGAGATGATCACGTTGACCTATCCCGCAGCGCGCGGCCTGATCCGCGACCAGCGCCACCTTGGGGTGCGCGACGCGCTCTTCGGCCGTCTGCCCTGGCGCGACTGGCGGCGGGTCTTTCAGGCTTATGAGGCGCAGCGCCAGGATCAGCGTTTGCCGGCCAGCTTCGAAATCGTCTATGGCCATGCCTGGAAGCCACAGCCACGCAGTATTTCGGACGGACGGGCCATCGTCCATTTCAAATGAAGCGTGCAAAGAAGATTCGCCTCAAGCCACGCAATCCGCTGGCGCTCGATCCTTTGCTCAGGAAAGGCGGCGCCCACCAACGCGTCGACAAGCGCGCGGCGCGAGCCCGCCTGAAGGCACGCCAGCGGCGCGAGGGCAGGGATCTGGTCGAGGAATGATTACTGCCGGGCGATGATGGGGATGACCTTGTCGCGTTCCTTCGTCCGCGGCTTGACGCACGCCAACTGCCGGCGCCGCTCCTGCTCGCGCCATAAAGCGCGCACGCCCAGCAACAGAGCCAGCAGCAGGGCGTAGACCGCCGGCAAGGTCACGTCCTGCTTCACCAGCCACCAGTAGTGCACCACCGCGAAAATCGCGATGGCGTAGATAGAGCGATGCAGTTGCTGCCAGCGCTTGCCGCCCAGGCGCCGGATCATGGCATTGCTGGATGTCGCGGCGAGCGGCACCAGTAGGACGAAGGCGGACATGCCGACGGTGATGAAGGGGCGCTTGAGGATGTCCTTCAGGATCGCCGGCCAATCGAAGAACTGGTCGAGCCAGAGGTAGGTGGCAAGGTGCAGTACCACGTAGAAGAAGGCAAACAGCCCGAGCATGCGCCGCAGCCGCAACAACCAGTGCCAACCGGTCAGCTTGCGCAACGGCGAGATCGCCAAGGTGATCAGCAGGAAATTGAGCGTCCAGGTACCGAGCGAGCGGGTGATGAATTCGATCGGATTGGCGCCGAGCTGGTCGCTCCATGAACCCCAGCCCAGCCGCGCCAGGGGTAGCAGGCAGGCGACGAACAGCAGGCTCTTGAGCGCGGATAGTTGCTTCTGGGAAAGCATCAGTAATATTTCTTCAAGTCCATCCCGGCATACAGTTTCGCGACCTGATCCGCATAGCCGTTGAACGGCAGCGTCTTGCGCTTGATGAATTCGCCGATGCGCCGTTCCTTGGCCTGGCTCCAGCGCGGATGATCGACGTCCGGATTGACATTGGAGTAGAAGCCATACTCGCGGGCATTGGCCTTGACCCAGGAAGTCTGCGGCTCGCGTTCGACGAGGCGGATCTTGACGATGGATTTCCCGCTCTTGAAGCCGTATTTCCACGGGACCACCAGGCGCAACGGCGCGCCATTCTGGTTGGGCAGCACTTCGCCATACAGCCCGACCGCGAGCAGCGACAGGGGATGCAGGGCTTCGTCGAGTCGCAGGCCTTCAACGTAGGGCCATTCGAGGACGCGGCTGTTGACGCCGGGCATGGTCCTGGGGTCGGCGGCGGAAATGAATTCGACATACTTGGCAGCGCCCTGCGGTTCGACCTGCTTCAGCAAGGTCGCCAGCGGCAAGCCCAGCCAGGGGATGACCATGCTCCAGCCTTCGACGCAGCGCATCCGGTAAATGCGCTCTTCGAGCGGGACGAGCTTGATCAGGTCGTCAATGGCGAAGGTCTTCGGCTGTTTGACCAGACCTTCGACGGCAATGCTCCAGGGCCGTGTCTTCAGCGTGTGCGCGTGCTCCGCCGGATCGCTCTTGTCGGTGCCGAACTCGTAGAAATTGTTATAGCCGGTGACGTCTTTGTAGGGCGTCGGTTTTTCCGCGGTGCTGAATGGACTTCTTGTTGCCGCAGCCAGTTTCTCGGCGGCGAGGGCATCGGTCACGGGTTGCAGGGCCAAGCCCAGTGCCGTGCCAGCGGCGGTTTTGAGAAACTCGCGGCGCCTGTCGAACACGCCTTGAGGCGTAATCTCGGATGGTGCGATGTCGGCGGGTTGTTGAATCAGCATGGTGGCGCCTCGTTCTCGGGTTATGCCTATTCGTCGTGGCGATGGGGAGAACCTTACGGAATTCTCAAGGATTCACGAATTCATGGATTGAGCTGGCGATAAACGAGCGTCGCGAGGCGCAGCAGCTCGGCGGAGGTGAATGCAGAGGTTTCTCCCGAGAGGGCATAGCCGAAACGGCCATCGATCCAATAGAAGACGCGGATGCCGCCTTCCTGCGTGGTGCGGAAGGCGGTTTCAGCAGGCCCGCTTGCATCGTTGCGCACGTATAGGGTCAGGCGCTGGCCGTTGGTTGCCTGGTACATGAACTGCGCCACGGCGCCCCCACCGGTGGCGCTTTCCCCGGGCAATAGACGGCCACCGACCAGGGCGTAGCCGGCATTTTCAAGGTGTGGCGGCTTGAGCGGCGCTCCCAGCCGCTTCGACAGCCAGGCGGACAGATGCGCTTCCTGTTCCGCCCCGACTTCCACCGGGTGGCGGACTTCCGGGCTGTAGACCGCATGGGCGATGGCTGCCTGGCGTGGCAGTGAGGCCAATGCCTGGGCAGCGGGGGAAACGCCTGTGTCGCCGCGCAGCCAGTAGCCGGCCACGCCACCGAGCGCCAGCCAGGCAACGGCCGCAGCTATCTGCCAGGACCGGTGGTTGGCAGCCTGGGCCGGCTTGCGGCTGGCATCCAGTAGCCGCGCCGGTACGGGAGCATCCAGGATATTGTCGTAAGCGCGATGCAGCAGGGCATTCTGGGCGCGCCAGGCGGCGACCTGTCCGGCTTCCTGCGGATGGCTGGCGAGCCAGCTCTCCATTTCGACGCGGCGTGGTCCGGAGAGCCTGCCGTCGGCCTGGGCGTGCAGGTCGTTTTCGCCGATCGGCGTGGAGATGGATGGCCAATTCGAGTTCATTTGATCACTTTCAGGAGGACGCCGCCGACCTCTTCATCCAGCACGGCGCGCAATCTGGCGCGCGCCCGCGAAAGTCTTGACATCACGGTTCCCAGCGGCACGCCCAGCACTCTGGCGGTGTCCTGGTAAGAGAGTTCTTCCAAGCCGATCAGCAGCAGGATTTCGCGTTGATCGGCGGACAGCGTGTCCAAGGCCCGGGTCAGGTCACGCAGAGCCAGGGCATCGTCCTGGGTCGGGCGGGTCGGCAGTTCGGGCAGTTCGTCGTCGGGCCGGAATTCGATGGCTTTCCCGGCTTTCAGCTGATTGACGAACAGGTTGTGCATGATGGCGAACAGCCAGGCGCGCGGCGTCGCCTGTTCGCCCAGAGGGAGCCATAAGCGCCAGCGCGACAGCGCCCGCTCCAGCGTGTCCTGAACCAGGTCGTCGGCACGGTGGGTCTCTCCCAGTAGCGCGTGGGCGTAGCGGCGCAGGCGTGGGATTTCGGCGACTATGGCGTCACGGGAGCGCAATCAGGGGTGCCTACCGGGATCGATCGCCGCGCATACGAGCAGCCCGGAGTGACCATTGAAGCGTGGTGACGGGTTGCTGAGGAGTAGACCGTTCATTTGAAGGAACATCGGCGGAGTTTGGGATAGTCTCACTTCATCAACAATGAGGCTACCCGGTTTATTCCCAAAAGCTGTTTGTCCCTCACCCATCGCGGGGGAATAAAAAAGGGTGGCTGAACGCCACCCCTGCGTGATTCCAACCGACAGGCGGCTAGCGCAGTCCGGCGACGTAATCGGCAACCGCCTTGATTTCGGCGTCGGTCATCTTGATCGCCACCATCCGCATCATCTTGTTCGAATCATTGGCGCGTTCGCCGGCGCGAAAACTTTTCAATTGTAGCTCGGTGTAATCGGTGAACTGGCCGGCGATACGCGGAAACTGCGCGGGCATTCCTGCGCCGGTCGGGCCATGGCAGGCGGCGCAGGCGGGCAGTCCCTTGGCCTGGTCGCCGGCGCGATAGAGCTTGCGGCCGTATTCGATGGTCTCGGGGTTTTTCGAGACTTCGGGCTTGAGTTTCTGTTCGCTCAAGAAGGCCGCGACATCGCGCATCTGGTCGTCGGTATAGGCGGCGATCATGGCATTCATGATGGGATTGGCGCGCTCCGGTGGTTTGCCGCCTTCACCCTTGAAGTTCTTCATCTGTTTGAACAGGTACTCGGGGTGCTGGCCGGCGAGTTTCGGATTGATCGGAATGACGCTGTTGCCGTCGGCCGTATGGCAGGCGACGCAGACCGTGGCAACGATCTGCTGACCCTTGGCCGGGTCGGCCTTGACGGCGGGAGCGGGGGCGGCAGCCCAAACGGTCGTGGACAGGGCGGCGGCGAGCACCGGCAGGAAGCGATTCATTGTGACACTCCTTGAAGCCTCGGATTGCATAAACCTGATATTCTATACCAACTTATGTTCACCCTGTAGGGCTCGCGCGTCCGCACCATGTCGTCCTCATTGTT
>JBAYJH010000076.1:0-17055 GCA_041665185.1 Sterolibacterium sp. | reverse complement strand
CATCGGCATCGGCGATTTTGTTTGCCTGGTGATCGGGACGTCCTCTCTGTTTTCCTATGTCACAGTGCGCCACGCGGCGGAAATCCGCATGCCCTTCCTACAGGACATGCTGCGTTCCCTGACCGCCGCGGAAACCGAACGGAGCAAGGAGTTCGTGCGCGAAAACCTCAATGCCATGGCGGTCAAGCTCGGACAAATGCAGGCACAGATGACCCATCTCGATTCCCTCGGCGAGCGACTGATGAACATGTCGGGCGTCATGCCCGCGGAACTGCGCGCCACCACCCCGAGCAGTACCGCAAAGGACCGGCGCGGCGGTCCGCTGGTGAATCCGTCTCCCTTGTCGCCGAGCGATTTGCAGGCTGCACTCGATGACCTGTCCCGCCAGATCGAGACACGTGGCGACCTGTTGTCCTTGATCGAAGCGCAAATGCTCGATGAGCGGGTGAGAAAAAGCATGCTGCCGACCACCTTGCCGGTCGCGGGGCTATGGAATGCATCGTCCTTCGGCTGGCGCATCGACCCGTTTACCGGCGAACGGGCGATGCATGAAGGCGTGGATTTCGCCGCCGACCCGGGCACCCCGGTCGTCGCGGCGGCGGGCGGCGTGGTGATTACCGCCGAACGGCATCCCGAATACGGGAATATGGTCGAAATCGATCATGGCAACGACCTCACCACGCGGTATGCCCATGCTTCGAAGATTTTTGTCAAACCCGGGACGCTGGTCAGACGCGGCCAGGTGATCGCTGACTCAGGATCGACCGGCCGTTCCACCGGCCCTCATCTGCATTTCGAAGTGCGCCTGCGCGGCATCGCGCAGAACCCCAACCGCTTCCTCCAGACCGCCAAGGCCAACGTTACGCTGGTTCGCCGCTGATCGATCACAGCGTTCGCGAGATCAGCTCCTTCATGATCTCGTTGGTGCCGCCGTAAATCCGCTGGACACGGGCGTCGGCCCAGGCCCGCGCGATCGGATATTCCCACATGTAGCCGTAGCCACCGTGCAGCTGGACGCAGGCGTCCATCACCTTGAATTGCAGATCCGAGCACCAATACTTGGCCATCGAGGCAGTGGCGGCGTCGAGTTTGCTCTCCAGCAGCAGCGCGATGCAGCGATCGACGAAGACCCGGCCAATCTGCACTTCGGTGGTCAATTCGGCCAAGGTGAAGCGGGTGTTTTGGAACTGCATGAGCTCCTGGCCGAAGGCTTTGCGCTCGTGGCAATAACGAGTGGTCCAATCCAGTGCCGCTTCGGCCGAAGCGATCGCACCGATGGCGATCTGCAAGCGCTCCCAGGGTAATTCCTGCATCAGGTAGATGAAGCCGTTATTTTCCTCGCCCAGCAGATTCCTGGCCGGCACGCGGACCCGGTCGAAGAATAGTTCGGCCGTGTCCTGCGCCTTCATGCCGGCCTTCTTCAACGGTTTCCCCTTGGTAAAACCGGGCATCGCGGTGTCCACCACGAACAGGCTGGTGCCCTTGGCACCCCGCGTTGCATCGGTCTTGGCGACGACGATCACCAGGTCGCAATGCCAGCCGTTGGTGATGAAGATCTTCGAGCCGTCGATCAGGTAATCGTCGCCATCCCGCACAGCGCTGGTGCGCACCCCTTGCAGGTCGGAGCCCGCGCCGGGTTCGGTCATGGCGATGGCGGCGATCATCTCGCCGCTGGCCATCTTCGGCAGGTAGGTCTGCTTGATGTGGTCATTGCCGTAGTGCAGCAGATAGGGCGCGACGATTTCCGAATGGAGGCCGAAGCCCAGCCCTGTGGCATTGACGCGCGCCCCCTCCTCCATCAGCACCACACTGTAGCGCTTGTCGGCGGCGGCACCGCCGAACTGTTCCGGCATGCTGGAGCACAGCAATCCATTGGCGCCGGCCTTTCGCCAAATATCCCGATCCACATAGCCTTGCTCTTCCCAGTGCCCGTGATGGGGCGCCACCTCCTGCTCCATGAAACGGCGGACGGTGTCGCGGAACAGGTCGAGTTCCTCGTCGAACAGGGTGCGTGGTATGGCCATGGATCGCCTCCGGGAGCGCTATTTGCGGCTTTCGCTTGAGGCTGAGATGTTACCAAGCAACTGATTGCTTGACTAGCAGGCGGAGTCGGACAACAATCCTGCCAGAATGAAATCCCCCGGAGGATTGCCATGAATCCCGCTCACCCGCCGCTACTGGCGACGCACGAAGTCTTCAACCAGGCGCCGGAACTGGTCGACTACAACCTCTATGCCGGCAACCCGGCGTTGCAGGAAGCGGTGGCGCGCGAAGGCGCCAGCGTCGCCCAGCAGACCCACGACTGGCTGCTGGGGCGTGGCGGCGAACTGGGCAGCCGGCAAATGCTGGAATGGGCGGGCCAGGCCAACAAGTCGCCGCCGACGCTGAAACTCTTCGACAACGGTGGCAACCGTCGCGACGAGGTGGAGTTCCATCCGGCCTACCATGAGTTGATGTCTTATCTCAAGCGCCACGGGGCCTCGGCCGGTCCGTGGGCCAACCCGGTAGCCGGCGCCCACGTCAAACGCGCGGCGTTTTATATGCTGTACGCCGAGATCGAGGACGGCACGCTCTGTCCGACCACCATGACCTACGCCGTGGTGCCATCGCTGATGCGCGACCCGGCGCTGGCCGCCGAATGGCTGCCGCGCATCTATTCGCTCGACTACGACAAGCGCTTCCTGCCGGCGGCACAGAAGCGCGGCGTCACGCTGGGCATGGGCCTGACGGAAAAGCAGGGCGGCTCGGACGTGCGCGCCAACACCTCGCGCGCAGAACTCATCTCCGGCCGGGAATACAGTATCGTCGGCCACAAGTGGTTCTTCTCGGCACCGATGTGCGACGCCTTCCTGATCCTCGCCCATTCTCCCGGCGGACTGTCGTGTTTCTTCCTGCCACGGTGGACGCCGGACGGCCGACTCAACGACATCCGCATCCAGCGCCTCAAGGACAAGATGGGCGACAAGTCCAATGCCGGCTCCGAAGTCGAATTCTGGGGCGCGCGCGCCTGGCTGGTCGGCGAGGAGGGACGGGGGGTGCCGACCATCCTCGAGATGGGCACTTATTGCCGGCTCGACTGTGCGCTGGGCACTTCGGGGCTGATTCGCCAGGCGACCTCGCAGGCCTTGCACCACGCCCACTATCGCTCGGCTTTCGGCAAGCTCCTGATCGATCAGCCGCTGATGAAGAATGTCCTGGCCGACCTGGCGCTGGAGTCGGAGGCCGCGACCGCGCTGGCTTTGCGTCTGGCGCGCGCCTTCGATGCGCAGACCGACGAAGCCGAGTCGCTGCTGCGCCGGGTGCTGACGCCGGCGGCCAAGTATTGGATCTGCAAACGCGGTCCGGCGGTCGGCGGCGAAGCCATGGAAGTGCTCGGCGGCAACGGCTTCATCGAAGAAGGGGTGATGGCGCGCATCTATCGGCAAATGCCGCTCAATTCTATCTGGGAAGGTTCCGGCAACGTGATGTGCCTGGACGTGCTGCGCGCCATAGGCAAGCGTCCGCGCTGCCTCGAAGTGCTCGCCGCCGAAGTGGCGCCGGCGCTGGGTCGCGACGCGCGCTTCGACGCCTTCGTCGGCAAGCTCAAGGACGGCTTGTCACAGACCGAGCATATCGAGGCCCGCGCCCGCCAGCTGACCCAGGGCATCGCCCTGGCGGTGCAAGGCGCACTGCTGCTGCGCTTCGCCCCCGACTTTGTCGCCACAGCTTTCTGCGCGTCGCGCCTGGCCGAGGCCAATTTTGGCGGCGGCGCCTTCGGCAACCTGGCCGGTACCAGCGATTTCGACGCAATTCTCGAGCGCGCCTGGGCACTGTGAACCAGTGAACTTTTCGTGAAATCCATCCGTATCGGTGCCGGCCTGGGCTTCTACGGCGATGCCTGGGCGCCGATCGCCGCCACGCTGGCGCGAGGCGAAGTGCAATACATCGGCTCGGATCACCTCTCCGAACTGACCCTGGCGATCCTCCAGAAGGACCGCATGAAAGATCCCGCGGTGGGATACGCACGCGATCTGGTACCGATGCTGACGGCACTTTGGCCGTCGGCGCGGCAGCAGGGCGTGAAGTTCCTGCTGAATGCCGGCGGTCTCAATCCGCAAGGCGCGGCCGCGGCGCTGGCTGCCGAGTTTGCCAAACGCGGCTGGCAGGCACGAATCGCCGTCGTCAGCGGCGACGGCGTGCTCGATCGCCTCGACGAACTGCGTGCCGGTGGCGATACACTGGCCCACCTGGATAGCGGCGCCGACATCGTCGCTGTGCGCGACCGCATGCTGTTCGCCAACGCCTATCTCGGCGCCGGGCCGCTGGTGGACGCCTTGCGCCAGGGTGCCGACATCGTGCTCACCGGCCGCGTCGCCGATGCCGCGCTGTTCATGGCGCCGCTGATCCACGAATTCGACTGGGCCTGGGACGACTGGCAGAAGCTGGCCCAGGCGCTCACCGTCGGCCATCTGTTGGAGTGCTCGGGCCAGGGCAGCGGCGGCAACTTCAACGCCTACGGCCAGCAGGGCTGGCAGAGCATTCCCGACTATCCGCACCTAGGCTACCCGATCGCCGAAGTGAGCGCTGACGGCAGCGCCGTCATCACCAAAGCGCCGGGAACCGGCGGGCGCGTGGACTTCGACACCTTGCGCCAGCAGTTGCTCTACGAAGTGCACAATCCCCATCGCTATGTATCTCCCGACGTGGTACTCGACATGGGAACGCTGAAGCTCACCGACCTGGGCAACGACCGCGTCGAGGTCAGCGGCGCGACCGGCTTGCCGCGCACCGAGTCCCTGAAGATCGTCGGCGGCTACGCCGACGGCTGGGCCGGAGCCGCCACCATCGGCTACTGTTGGCCGCAGGCCTACCGGAAAGCCCAGGCCACCGAGCGCATCGTCCGGCAGCTGTTGGCCGAGCGCAAGCTGGAGTATGAAGAAATCCACACCGAATTCATCGGCCTCGATTCGCTGCTTGGCCCGCTCGCGGACATCTCGCGCGCCGAGGAACTCAACGAGGTCTATCTGCGCATGGTGGTAAGAACGCCGGACAAACGTCTGGCCGAGGCGTTTCCGCGCCAGATCCCCTGGCTCGGACTGTCCGGACCGCCGACCGCCAGCGGTTTTTCCGGTATCGAGCCGGCGCGCGCGCTGCTCGGTCTGTGGCCGACTTTGGTGCGACGCGAAGCGATCGAAGCGCATGTCACCGTGACGGTAAGCGACATATGAAACTGGTCGACATCGCCCACGCGCGCAGCGGCGACAAGGGCGACCGGGCCGACATCGGCCTGTTCGCCCGTAATGCGGCCGATTACGAAGTGATCAAGCGGGAAGTGACCGCCCAGCGCATCGCCGAACATTTCAAGGGCATCGCCGCAGGGCCGGTCGAACTCTGGCCGCTCGACAATCTCTGGGCCATCAAGATTGTCCTCAACGGCGCCCTGCAAGGCAACGCGGCGCGCTCCTTGCGCAGCGACAACCTCGGCAAGTGCCTGGCCGCCGCCCTACTACGCATGGAGATCGACACCTGATGATTATTCACCCAGACTGGCTGGCGCCGACCCGCTTCCTCAATTTCGAACATCCGGCGGTGCAGGATTTTGTTCATGCGGCGATCAACGGCGCCGATACCCCGCGGGAAAAGGCGGTGCGCCTCTACTACGCAGTGCGCGACGGCATCCGCTACGACCCCTATCTCTTCCGCATGCAGCCGGAGGTGTTCGAAGCCAGTACCACGGTGCGGGAGAGGGCCGCCTATTGCGTGCCCAAGGCGCTGCTGTATGCCGCCTGCCTGCGCGCCGTGGACATCCCGGCGCGGCCCGGTTTCGCCGACGTGAAGAACCACCTGACCACGCGGCGCCTGCTCGAGGTGACCGGTACCGACGTGTTCTCCTGGCATGGCTACGTCGCCGTGCTGCTCGATGGCCGCTGGGTCAAGGCGACGCCGGCCTTCAACATCGAGATGTGCCAACGCTTCAACGTCCTGCCGCTGGAATTCGACGGCACCGCCGATTCCCTGATGCATCCCTATAACGCGCTGCAACAGCGCCACATGGAATACGTCAAGCAGCACGGCGAGTTCGACGACCTGCCTTATGAACAACTGAAGGAGGAAATGCTGCGCGACTATCCACAGTTGATCGTCGCCTCGCAGGGGAAAATCCGGGGCGACTTCGAACACGAGGCCATTCATACCGAACCATGACGGCCCGCAAGACCCCCCCGCCCTCGGCGGACGAAGGCAACCGCCGCGCCGACCTGATCCGCGCCGCCGGACGCCTGTTCCGCGAAAAAGGCTACGCCGCCACCACCATTCGGGATATCGCCGCCGCCGTCGGCATGCGTTCGGGTTCGCCCTTCTACCACTTCAAGAGCAAGCAGGAAATGCTCAAGGCGGTGGTGCTGGAAGGCATGTTGTCCGCGCTGGCCGCGGTCGAGGCCGTCGCGACGCGACGCCTCGCTCCGCGCGAAACCTTCCGCGCGCTGGTCCGCGCACACCTAGACACCATACTCGCCGGGGGCAGCGATTTTGTTCCGGTCCTGCTGCATGAGTGGCGCTCGCTCGACGACGCATCGCGTGCCGAGATCGTCGCCACCAAGGACCGCTACGAGGCCATCTGGCAGAAGACCTTGAAGGATCTGAAGCGGGCGCGCTTGATTCGGGACGATTCGAGCCTGGCCCGGCTGCTGATTTTCGGCTCGATCAATTGGACCGCCCAGTGGTATCGGCCGGACGGGAAACTGACCATCGACGAACTCGCTCGGCAGGCGGCGGATTTCTTCCTGGCCGCTCAGTCGAAGTAGGTTCGGGCTTCCTCCAGCCGGCTCGCGAACCAGCCCTGCGTCAGGCTGTCGGTGCGCACCTTGCCCTGGCTATTGGGCGCATGCACGAAGCGCCCATCGCCGATGAAGATGCCCACATGCGAGTGCGGCCTGTTGAGGGTATTGAAAAACACCAGGTCGCCGGGCCGGATTTTGGCCAGGTCCACCGTCTTTCCGCGCTTGGCGATGTCGGCGGCGCTGCCGCTGATGCGCAGACCCGTCGCCTGCCGGTAGATATGGCTGACCATGCCGCTGCAATCGACCCCGGCGGACGGGTTCTTGCCGCCGTAGCGATAACCGGCGTCGATCAGGCCCAGCGCATACAGGACGATGTCGCTGCCTTTCTCGGATGCGGCGGAAACAGCCTGGGGCTGACGAGACGAAGGAATGAAGCCGGTGATTGCCGGAATCGTTCCGCAACCCGCCAGGAACGGTAACATTGCCAACAATGAAATCGACACGGGACGATGCAGCATGGCGCCATGGTGAACGCTTTTCCGGACGTCGATCCGCGGAAAATCAGAACTATTTCAACTCACATTCTTGCGTAGGCCGCGGCGGCGATCCAGCCACCACGCCAGCATCGGCAGCATCAGGAACGAGCCCGGCAGGGCGAGCACCAACAGATAGGGCGACAGCCTGCGCAACGCCCGCAATTGCTCCTGCAACTCGGCGCGCTCGGCGCGTGTCCATTGCATGCCATTGCGTGGCTTCATCAACAATGGCATCAAGCCCCGGACCCGAATAGCCTGGGCGACGATTTGCTTGCGTTCCCGCTCCTGGGCGGCGAACATTTTGCGCATCATGCCGCGAATGACCCCTTGCTGTTGAAAACTGAAATATAGCGGCACGTCCGCCGCGACCGTTGGCGGTATTCCGCAGCCATGAAACTCATCGATTCCGCGTTGGATTCTGTTGCAGCGCGCCGCGCAGTTTGCTCAGCGTTTGCCAGGCAAAGAAGCCGCGTTGGACCCAGCGCAAGGCGGCGCGTGGATGGCTAACCAGCAAGGCCACCATGGCTGCCACCGGCAGCAGCGGGTGGCGGCGTAGCCAGCGCAACGCCGAACGTCCCCGATCGGCAAGCGCCAACGCCGGCCTCCAGTCGGCGGCGTAAGCGGCGAAATCCTCGCGCAATACCGCGCTGCGCATCTGCAAGCGCTGCTTCTTCAGCGCCAGCTCGACCTGGCGGGAACTCACGACTGCCCCTCGGACTTTCCCTGCAAGGCCTGCCGATCCTGCGCCAATTCCGCCAGACTGGCCGCAAACAGTCGCGATCCGGCACGCACCTGACGCAGCACCAGCAACATAGCGCCAAATCCGCACACCAGGAAGATCGCCGTCAAGCCGCCCAACACCAATAGGCGGTGGCTATCCCAGAACAGCACAGTGAGAAAAATCGCCAGCAGCAGCACTCCGGCGTAAAGCATGAAGAACGCGGCAGCCGCGTACATGACGATGCTGAGCAGGCGCAGCCTTTCTTCTTCAAGCTCGGTGGCGAGAAGTTCGAGACGCGTCCGCAACAACCCGATCGCAGTCGCGATCAGGCCACGCAGCGAAGCAAACAGCCCGCCCTCCGGCGGCCGGTGGTTCACCAGTCACCCAGCCGGAAGCTCAGCGACGACCAATCAGCAAGCCGATGAGGAAACCGACCCCGGCGGCCACGCCGACGGCGCCCCAGGGATTATCGTGGACATAATCGTCGGCGGCCTGACCCGCCTGCTTGGCCCGATCCATGATCGCCGCTTCGGCATCCGCCAGCTTGACCTTGGCGGTGGCGAGGTGATCCTGTGCCTTGGCGCGCAATTCCGAGACCTTTTCGCCGGCCTGGCCGGCAGTGGCGCGCAACAATTCCTCGGTATCGGCGACGACAACCCTGAAATCGGCGATCAGTTTTTCCTTGCTGACTTGGCTCAACTCGTTCATGGTGCTCTCCTTAAAATGAGGGAAACGACGATATCTGCGTCAAGTATAGACAAACTATCTCTCTCGCGCAGTTGCTACCCTGATCGGGATCAGATTTTCCACTGGTAATCGATAGTCAATGGCGCGTGGTCCGAAAAGCGCTCGCTGGTATAGATAGCCGTGGTGCGCGCCGCCGCGGCGACGCCGGGCGTCGCGATGTGGTAGTCGATCCGCCAACCCACGTTGTTGGCCCGGGCCTGGCCGCGATTCGACCACCAGGTGTATTGATCCGGGACATCCGGACGCAGGCGGCGGAACACGTCCACCCAGCCCAACTCGTCGAAAACCCGGGTCAACCACTGCCGTTCCTCGGGCAGAAAACCGGAGTTCTTCTGATTCGAACGCCAGTTCTTGAGATCGATCGGTTGGTGGGCGATATTCCAGTCGCCGCACAGCACCACCTCCTGTCCCCTCGCTCTCAACGCTTCCAGATGCGGCCAAAACTGCGCCATGAAGCGGAACTTGGCCAGCTGGCGCTCTTCGGAACTGGAACCGGACGGCAGGTATAGCGAGACGATCGAAAGCTTGCCGAAATCGGCCTGGAGATAGCGCCCTTCGGCATCGAATTCGACGATGCCGAGTCCCTCGACGACCCGCTCGGGTTCGTGCCGGGAATAGATGCCGACGCCGCTGTAACCCTTCTTCTCGGCACAATGGAACCATCCATGCATATCCGCGGGGAGGCGCATTTCGTCCGTGAGGTCGGCGGGCTGGGCCTTCAGCTCCTGCATGCAAACGAAATCGGCGTTCTGTTTCGCCAGCCAGGAATAGAAACCCTTGGAGGCGGCGGAGCGGATACCGTTGAGGTTTATGGAAATGATGCGTAGCATGTAAAATATTGTTTTTTCGGGATCGGACCAAGCTTGTGGATTTTAGCCGGGATTTCATCGAATTTGCTTGTGATCGCAAAGTGTTGCGATTCGGCGAATTCAAGACCAAGGCCGGGCGCTTGTCGCCCTACTTCTTCAATGCCGGGCTGTTCAATGACGGCGACTCGCTGGCGCGCTTGTGCGGATTCTATGCCCGCGCCATCCTCGCGGCGGACATCCCTTTCGATGTGCTCTTCGGACCGGCCTACAAGGGCATTCCGCTGGTGGCCGGCACCGCCATGACGCTGGCGCAACAGGGCCGCAATCTGCCCTACTGCTTCAACCGCAAGGAAACCAAGGATCACGGCGAAGGCGGCACCTTGATCGGCGCTCCGCTGGCCGGCCGCGTGCTGATCATCGATGACGTCATTTCCGCCGGAACCTCGGTGGGCGAATCGGTAAATATCATCAAGGCGGCGGGCGCCACGCCGGCCGGCGTGGTGATCGCCCTCGACCGCATGGAACGCGGCGGCGGCGATAGCAAACGCTCCGCCGTCCAGGAAGTCGAAAGCAGCTACGGCATCCCGGTGATCAGCGTCGCCAACCTCGACGACCTGATCGGCTATCTGCAAGGCAGCGCCGACCTGACTCAATACTTATCGGCCGTCACCCAATATCGCGCACTATATGGCGTCAAGGAAAACTGACATGAAACGACACGCAACCCTGTTGTCCCTAATCCTATTCGCCATTCTGGCGCCGTCGGCCCATGCCGCCAAGAGTTACTGCTGTAGCGACGAACGCGGCCGCCAGGTGTGTGGCGACTCGCTGCCGAAGGAGTGCTACGGCCGCGCCTACCGCGAAGTCAGCGAGCGCGGCACGACGCTGCGCCAGGTCGAGGCACCATTGACCGCCGAGCAGCAGGCCAAACGCGACGCGGAAGTGGCCGACAAGAAGAAGGCGGAGCGCGCCGCAGTCGAGGAGAAACGCAAGAACCAGGCGCTGCTGAATACTTATGCGAGCGAGAAGGACGTCGATTTGGCAAGGGAACGCGCGCTTGCCGACGTGGAGAATCGCACCAAGGAAGTGCAACTCAAGTTGAACGATGCCATCAAGCGCAAACAGAAGCTGGACGGCGAACTCGAGTTCTACAAGAAGAAACCCATGCCGCTGGAACTGACCGAACAAATCAAGGCCAGCGAAGGCGAAATCAAGGCGCAGCAGAACGCCATCGAGGCGAAGAAGAAGGAAATCGAACAGGTGCGCGTCCGCTTCGATGGGGAGAAGAAGCGCTATCTGGAATTGATACGTGGGGCGAAGAGCGCAGCGGGGTCGGGGAAATAGAATGACCGAAGATCGCGAGCCAGTGATGGTTGTTCAAGACAACGAGACCAAGGATGTCATCCTGGAGGCGGCTTCTTATGAGGAAACGCTGGCTCTTCTGAAAATATTGACGCTCGGCAGCCGGGAAATCGAAGAAGGCAAGATTGAGCCCATCGCCGATGTTGTCAAACGGCTTCGTGCCAAGAAAACTCCCGCCTGATAAAAACCACGAACAGGATGAGTTTTCCTGGGAACCAGAACCCGCAACGAACATCCGCTGATGGGCTCGCAACCCGCAATTGCCGGGTCTCGCCCCGGCGGGCGAGTTACTTTCTTGTTGCGACAAGAAAGTAACCAAAGAAACGCTCCCCGCTGCCCCGGCCCTACGGGCTTCCCTCGCTCCGAACCACCAGCCCGGCCGGCCGCTAAACTCGCTGCCACTTCTCCGGGTGGTTCCGCCTTGGTTCCTACGCTCGAACAACGCGGCCGGACTGCCCCGGTCTGGCAGTCCTCCGCTCGGCGGGTCAGAGGGGATGGGAGATCAAAGACGCCAGTTGAAAGTTCCGCCGAAACAGACCCTCAGATGCACTCGGTGTATCCTTATGCAATATAAGCCACCGTCCAGATGGATGGCCGAACCGACATTGAGCAAATAGGCCGACTACCAATGTTGGCTAACACAAGGTTCGGCGCCATAGCAACGACCCATTGGATCGCTAGATGCGAAAGCTCATTCGCTCACTCAAAGAGCACCAACTTCCCAAGAACTTCACCAGGGCTGACTGGAGTGCTGCAACACGGAGTGCTTTTGCTCCGTACGTTCGCCGTCCGCGACAACTGGCAAAGCATATCGATTCATTTCACGTTGAGCTGAGGAATTTAGCGCGCATTGCTTTATTTCCCGAGTACACGAATCTTCTCTCTTGGTGTTTGCGGTTGCATCGCCGGGTACTTCGAATCGATCGCCCAGGGGTGTATGAAAATCTGCTAAAGCTATTTAGCAACATGCAGACTTCGGACGACCGCTGGTTGAATATGTTCGAAACATCAGCACCGCTTGAGCCTGATGCGGCGACTCAGGATCGTGCCTACCAGTTGTTGTCAATGATCGATGGACTAGCGGAGGGTTGCTTCAAACCCCAATTCCAGATTCTGTTCTCGTTCGCTCAAAGAAGCTTGGGGGAACCCTGGCCGGGTAATGTTTCCAAAATGGATTTCGGCGCGCTCGTCGCCGAATTTCCAAGCATATTGCGAAATCAGGTTCCAGCGCTCTTGGCGGATCCTGATTTATCGATTTCGATGAACCAATGGCGCAACATTGCAGCACACAAGACGTTCCGGTTGGTTGGACCACGAACGATAGAAATATCTTACGGCAAGGGAGTCATTCAGGTCCGTCGGCTCGGACTTCACCGGCTCAGGAGTGTGTGGCATTGGTTACTCAAAGTTCACACGGCGGTGCGACTAGCGAATACGATCACCTACGTTGAGCACATGCCGGAATTGTATGCTCTTGGTATTCCACAGATCGACCTGCGCTTGTCGACCACTCTGTTAAATATTGCCCATGGCCTATCGACAGTTGGCTTCGAAAGTATTGGATGGCAGTGCGTGAAAGGTGATGGTGTTCTTAGCGTAGTCGATCGTTTGGGCCGACCTGCGCGAAATGCGTTGATTCATGCCTCGCAACTTCTTGATCAACTCAGTGCTGGAATACTTCTCGATCCTTCGACAAGGAATAGGCTGGATAGAGCTGGAGTCTCCTTGGTTCTAAAGGACGGATCACGCTTTGGTAGTGCGCTTATTCCAGTTCAAGTCGCTGACGCATTTACTCTCGGCAAAATTTCCCTAATCGAATACATGGAGCAAATTGCGTGGATAATCGAAAAGCCTTTGAACGGACAGCCCAATCGGAGTTCGCAGCGGGGAGTTTGATTTACCATCCCCTCTGACCCGCCGAGCGGAGGACTGCCAGACCGGGGCAGTCCGGCCGCGTTGTTCGAGCGTGGGAGCCAAGGCGGAACTATCCCAAGAGGTGGCAGCGAGTTTAGCGGCCGGCCGGGCTGGTGGTCTGGAGCGAGGGAAGCCGAAGGCCGGGGCAGCGGGGAGTCCCCCAAGGGGATTTCCTCCGGGCACGTTTCTTTGGTTACTTTCTTGTCGCCACAAGAAAGTAACTCGCCAGCCGGGGCGAAACCCGGCTTAGATCAGCCAGCCAACTTCTTCCGCAACAATTCATTCACCTGCTGCGGATTCGCCTTCCCCTTGGTCGCCTTCATCGCCTGTCCCACCAGCGCGTTGAACGCCTTGTCCTTGCCTGCCCGGTACTCCTCTACCGACTTCGGGTTTGCCGCCAAAACTTCATCGATGAGCTTTTCAATCGCACCCGTGTCGGTGATCTGCCTCAACCCCTTGGCTTCGATGATATTGTCGGCATCGGGACCGGCCTGGTTCCACAAAGCTTCGAAGACATCCTTAGCGATCTTGCTGGAAATGGTCTTGTCGGCAATGCGCGCCACCATCCCGGCCAGTTGACTTGAGGAGACAGGCGAGGCGGCGACGCCCAGGTCGGCTTCGTTCAGCCGCGCCGCCAGTTCGCCCATCACCCAGTTGGCGCAGAGCTTGGCGTTGCTCTTTCCGGCGGCGGCCACGCATTCCTCGAAGTACCCTGCTGTTTCGCGGCTGGCCGTCAGGGTCGTGGCGTCGTAGGCAGAGAGACCGTAGTCACGCTCGAAGCGCGCTTTCATCTCACTTGGCAGTTCGGGCATGCTGGCCCTTGTCTCCGCTATCCATGCCGAGGAAATCTCCAGCGGCAACAGGTCGGGATCGGGGAAGTAGCGGTAATCCTGCGCATCCTCCTTGCTACGCATGGCGCGCGTCGTTCCGGTGGCGGGATCGAACAGTACGGTGGCCTGCTGGATCGCTCGACCGTCCTCGATTTCGTTGATCTGCCAGTGCACCTCGTAGTCGATCGCCTGCTGCATGAAGCGGAAGGAATTGAGGTTCTTGATCTCGCGGCGCGTGCCGAGCGGCGCGCCGGGGCGCCGCACCGAGACGTTGGCGTCGCAGCGGAACGAGCCTTCCTGCATGTTGCCGTCGCAGATACCGATCCAGCGCACCAGGGCGTGCAAGGCCTTGGCGTAGGCCACCGCCTCGGCCGCCGAACACATGTCCGGCTCGGTAACAATTTCCAGCAGCGGCGTGCCGGCGCGGTTCAGGTCGATGCCGGTCTTGCCGTGAAAATCCTCATGCAGCGACTTGCCGGCGTCTTCTTCGAGATGGGCGCGGGTCAGATGCACTGTCTTTTCATAGGGCTGCTCGCCGGGTTTTCCGGCAGCGACCAACAGGGTCAGCTCACCGCCTTTCACTACGGGCAGTTCAAACTGGCTGATCTGGTATCCCTTGGGCAGGTCCGGGTAGAAGTAGTTTTTGCGGGCAAACACCGAACGCGGCGCGATCGTGGCATTCACCGCCAGGCCGAACCTAATAGCGCAGGCCACCGCCGCCTTGTTCAGCACCGGCAACACGCCGGGCAGGGCCAAATCCACGGCGCAGGCCTGCACGTTGGGCGCAGCACCGAAGGCGGTGGACGCGCCGGAGAATATCTTCGACTGCGTCTGCAACTGGGCATGGGTCTCCAGGCCGATAACGATTTCCCACTGCATCATAGGCCCTCCGGCATGTGCAAGTGCCAGTCGGTGACTTGCTGATAACCGTGCGCCGTCCTGAGCATGCGCGCCTCGTCGAAATAGTTGCCGATCAGTTGCAGGCCGACCGGCATGTTGCCGGCGCCGAAGCCACAGGGAAGCGACATGCACGGTAAACCGGCGAGGCTGGCGGGGATGGTGTAGATGTCGGACAAATACATCTGCACCGGATCCTCGCTCTTGGCGCCGAGCTCGAAAGCCACATTGGGCGCGGTCGGACCGGCAATGACGTCGCACTGCTTGAACACCTCGCGGAAGTCATCGGCGATCAGGCGCCTGACCTTCTGCGCCTGTAGGTAGTAGGCGTCGTAATAACCGTGCGACAGCACATAGGTGCCGATCAGGATGCGCCGTTTGACTTCGGCGCCGAAACCCTGCGAGCGCGTCTTGCAGTACATGTCGGCGAGGTCTAGGTAATCCGGGGCGCGGTAGCCGTAGCGCACGCCGTCGAAGCGCGATAGGTTGGAGCTGGCTTCGGCCGGTGCGATCACGTAATAGGCCGGCACCGCCAGCCCTGAATTCGGCAGGCTGATGTCGACGAGGGTGGCGCCGAGCCTGCGGTATTCGGCCAGGGCCGCGTCGATGGCGGCGCGCACGTCGTCGGACATGCCGGCGGCGAAGAATTCCCTGGGCAGACCGATGCGCAGTCCGGCCAGCGGCTGGGCCAGGTCGCGGGTGTAGTCCTCGGCCTGGCGATCCAGCGATGTCGAGTCGCGGCCGTCGAAACCAGCCATGGCGTTCAGCAGCAGGGCGCAATCTTGCGCCGACTTGGCCATCGGCCCACCCTGGTCGAGGGATGAGGCGAAGGCGATCATGCCGTAGCGCGACACCACGCCGTAGGTCGGCTTGATGCCGGTCAGGCCGCACATGGCCGCCGGCTGGCGGATCGAGCCGCCGGTATCGGTGCCGGTGGCGACCGGCGCCAGGCGCGCCGCCACGGCGGCGGCCGAACCGCCGGAGGAGCCGCCGGGTATCCGACGGATATCCCAGGGGTTTTTCACCGGCCCGTAGTAAGAGCTTTCGTTGGACGAACCCATGGCGAATTCGTCCATGTTGCACTTGCCCAGCGTCACCATCCCGGCCTGTTTCAACTGCTCGACTACGTGGGCGTCATAGGGACTGACGAAATTCGACAATATCTTCGAGCCGCAGGTGGTCAGCCATCCCTGGGTGCAATAGATATCCTTGTGAGCCAAGGGGATGCCCAGCAACGGTCCATTTTCGCCGGCGGCGCGGCGCGCGTCGGCGGCCAACGCCATGGACAGGGTCCGGTCGCGGTCTAGGGTGATGAAGGCATTGAGCACAGGGTTGAGGCGCTCGATGCGATCAAGGAACAGCTTGGTGAGCTCCACGCTGGAAATAGCCTTCGCCGCCAAGGCATCTGCCAGAGCTGTGAGGCTGGACTCGACGTATGCGCTGGTCATTCAATCACCCGTGGCACCAGGTATAGGCCGGCTTCGGTCTCCGGCGCAATGGCCTGGAAGTCCGAACGCCGGTCGGTTTCGCTGGGACTATCCTCGCGCAGGCGCTGGCAGGCATCCACCGCATGGGCCATCGGCTCGATGCCGGCGGTATCGACGGCTTGAAGCTGCTCGATCAGTCCAAGGATGTCGTTCAAGCGGTCGCGGGTCTGAGCCGCTTCCGCCGGGGAAATTTCGATATGCGCGAGACGCGCGATGCGCCCGACTTGATCAAGGGTTAAAGACATTCCGGCACTCGGGAGGCTTAAATAACAAAGCCTGATAGGGTATCATAAGGCGCTTTTCCCCCGCACCCTCTTCTTTACGCAGTCCGGTCGACTGCTTGACATTACTGATTGGAACTACTGATGTTCAATTTTTTGCGTTCCTACTTTTCCAACGACCTGGCGATCGACCTGGGTACCGCCAACACGTTGATTTACGTGCGTACCAAGGGCATCGTGCTGAACGAACCGTCGGTCGTGGCGATCCGCACCGAGGGCGGGCCCAACGCCAAGAAGACGATACAGGCCGTGGGGATGGCGGCCAAGCAGATGCTCGGCAAGACCCCGGGCAATATCACGGCCATCCGCCCGATGAAGGACGGCGTCATCGCCGACTTTACCGTCACCGAGCAGATGCTCAAGCAATTCATCAAGAAGGTGCACGATTCGCGCCTGTTTTCGCCCAGCCCGCGCATCATCATCTGCGTGCCCAGCGGCTCGACCCAGGTGGAGCGCCGCGCCATTCGCGAATCCGCCCTGGGCGCCGGGGCCAGCCATGTATACCTGATCGAGGAGCCGATGGCGGCGGCGATCGGCGCCGGCCTGCCGGTATCGGACGCCACCGGTTCGATGGTGGTGGATATCGGCGGCGGCACCACCGAAGTCGGCGTGATCTCGCTGGGCGGCATGGTCTATGCCGGTTCGGTGCGGGTCGGCGGCGACCGTTTCGACGATGCCATCATCAACTACATCCGCCGCAACTACGGCATGCT
>JBAYJH010000075.1:0-17363 GCA_041665185.1 Sterolibacterium sp. | reverse complement strand
GCCACCGTGGCGCACGGCATGATGCTCTATAGCTGCATCTGCAAAGGGTTGGCGGAACTGATCCCCGGGCCGGGCGCGGTGCAGATCGAACAGACCCTGATGTTTCCCAACCCGACTTTCGTCGGCGACCTGATCACCATCGGCCTGTCGGCCGACGCGGATACCGATGGCATCCTGGAGATCGCCGCCACGGTCACCAAGCCCGGCCGTGCCGGCGAGGTATTGACGACCGCCAGCGGGATGACGCGGGTGGTTCCCGTCGATGTCGCGCTGCCGGAGGTGGCGCCGTTCCCTGCCACGACCGAACCTGGCGACCAAGCTTTGTATGGCCTGAAGCTCGGCATGACGGCGAGCGACTCACGGATATTCTCGGTGGCGGACCTCGACGAATACGGCGACCTGGTCGGCGACCGCAACCCGCTCTTTCGTGACGACGCCGCTGCGCAAAGGCGCGGCTTCAAGGGCCGCATCGTGCCGGGGCCGCTGCTCGCCGGAATGTTCTCCTGCCTGCTCGGCACGCGGCTGCCCGGGCGCGGCACCGGCTGGATGAAACAGGCGCTGCGCTTTCCGGGGCCGGCCTATCCCGGCGAGAAACTGACCGCAACGGTGACGATCAATCGTCTGCGCGCCGACAAGGAACTGGTGAATCTGCACACTCGCATCGCGGCCGAAGACGGCCGCATCGTTTGCGACGGCGAGGCGCTGGTGCTGGTACGGAATTTGGAAAACAAGCTGGAAAATAAGTCGGAGAACAAGGGATGAGCAGCGACGTCGGCATCCTCGGCTACGGCCTCTACCTGCCGGACCACTACATGACCGCCGCCGACATCGCGGCCGCCAGTGACGGGCGCTGGAGTGAAACGGCGGTGCGCGAGAAGCTCGGCATCGTCCGGAAGAGCGTGCCCGGCCCCGGCGACGGCACCCAGGAGATGGGCGTCAAGGCGGCGCTCGACGCCATCGCCAGGACGGGGATCGATCCGCTGGAAATCGACCTGATCCTGTGCATGGGCGAGGAATGGAAGGAGTATCCGCTGACCACCTCGGCGATCTACATCCAGGAACGCATCGGCGCGCACCGCGCCTGGGGCATCGACATCCAGCAACGTTGCAATACCACCGTGGCGGCCATCAAGATCGCCAAGGACATGATGATCGCCGACCCGGACATCGCCACCGCCCTGATCGTCGGCGGCTACCGCAACGGCGACCTGATCGACTACACCGATCCAGACGTGTCCTTCATGTACGACCTCGCCGCCGGCGCTGGCGCCTTGCTGCTGCGCCGCGACCTCGGCCGCAATCGGGTGCTCGGCTCGCACATCATCACCGACGGCTCGCTCGCCCGCGACACCGGCGTCTGGTACGGCGGCATCGAGCATCCCATCGAGAGCCTGCCGGAAGCCGAATTGGCGGCCTTGCGCGCCAACGGCAACCGCAGCCTGCGGGTGTTCGATACCGAGCACATGAAGGGGCGCCTCAATGAGGTGTCGATGGCGAACTGGCTCGCCTGCATCGATAAGGCGCTGGCCAAGAGCGGCGCGACCCGCGCCGACATCGGTTATCTCAACTGCCTGCATTTCAAGCGGTCGATGCACGAGAACATGCTCGCGACCCTCGGACTGCGGCCGGAGCAGTCGGTCTATCTGCAAGACTACGGCCACCTCGGCCAGGTCGACCTGATGATCTCGCTGCACGAAGGGCTGGCGCAAGGGCGCCTGAAGGACGGCGACCTGATAGTGGCCATCGCCGCCGGGATCGGCTACGTCTGGGGTGCAACGGTGGTGCGCTGGGGATAGCGATCCCAAACTGGGCAGCGACCGATTTACGTCCGCGAATCACAAGAGGTGAGCGGTTCTTGAAGCCATCAAGCGGACTTCCTACCGAATCTGGTGACTGGCGAGTCATCGGCCACTGCTGCCGGTCAAAGAGGATCGAGATACAGTCTTGGCGAACGGCCGTTTACGAATCCTGTAAACGCGTAGCCGTGACAGGCAAGGCTATTTTGAAGCACGGCGAGCAGTTGCCAGCAGCCCGAGCAATGACCTACGAGCCTTGCGTTTTTCGACGACCTGACCCGCCAACTCCTTTGCGTATGCAACGCCGCCACCCCCAAGACCGGCGATCACGCTGGCCACTGGGGCCGTCAGGCCAGATGCCGCTGCCAAGGCTGGCATGAAGAACATGCTCGCACCGGCTGCCGTGCTGAGAGCTCCCCCGACTACCGCAGCCCATTTCTTCGGCGAGTATTTGGCCTCGATGTCCTTGATAGTCTTTTGCTGGCGCTGAATCAGCACTTCTAGCCCGTGCCGAACCTCTCTGGTGACGGCCTCGAGTTCGGGAGGTCGCGCTGAGGTCAACTGGGCGGTGCACCTCTTCAACTGCTCCCGGAGCTCGACGTGTTCAAGGTTGCGTCGAAGATCAACAAGGCCATCAATCGGAATATTGGCCAGCCACGTCAGGCTGTCGTCCTGAAGTGCTCGCAGGACGCCAAGGGACTCGCGCGAGAGCACTCGCTCGTTCACCAGTTCATAGGCCTCGGCCTGTGCGCAGCGCTCGAAGTAGTACCAATGCACGCCTTGGCTGAGCATCGGCTGGGCCACAAGTTCTTCGGCGTTCTCCATGAGGTGATACAGAGGACGAAGACGTTCAAGGATTCCGTTGAGCACGAGAACACCGCGCGGAAGCCGTTCCATGGCGGAAAGAAAATCGTCGCTTCGAATGCCTTTCAGTTCCCGCAGATAGATGCTCGCCGCTTCTTGCGCCGTACCAACACTTTTGGGGTCAGCACCCGGAGGCACGAAGAGTCTTTCCCGGGACATGGCGTCGAGAAACGAATTCTCATGCTTTCGGGCAAACTCGAACAGATCTTCGATGGTCTTCAAGTTCGCGTCGCAAGCGGGTGCCACCACCTTGACCGTCAACGATGCGATGCCGGACTGGGTAATGGCATCTTTCTCTTCCAAGCTCTGCTCAAAGCTTGGGAAGATTAAGACAGGAGGTTCGGGCAGCCGCGCATCGACCAGCGGGCGCAGCGGCAAGACGTAGAAGAGAGCAATAGCGAGCTGCAGGTGCATCGCATTCAGATGCAGATTGCCCGTGAAGAACGGGTAGACCGGGTCAGGAATAAGTTGCGTGTCGCAGTAAAGACCAGCGATACGGGTGGCGGCCAGGGCAGACGGCCCATACGCACGCTGGCCGCCTAAGACCGTCTTGACGCCCCCAAGCGACTTCGAAACGCCAAACATCGACGCCGCATTCTGTAGGTAGAACTGCTCCAGTTCGCCGGCCGTTGCATTGAAGCCGTCGAAGGCGTCATTCTTGCTGTTGCGAAGGCGGTCCAGCATCCTGGCCTTGATTTCATCTTCCGACGTCACATCGTCCGATGCCGCACCGGTCAGACTTACGAAGAGTTCTTCAAAAAGGCGGAATAGTTCGCACTGCGCGTCTTGCAACCCGAGCGCCGGTGAGTCAGCCTTCTCTTGCTGCTCCTGTCTAAAAAACATCAGCCCAAGAGCCATAGCCCTCGCCCTGGCAACCGCCTCCGGTGCAAGCGAAGTGATGTCTACCAGGCCGGTGATACCGCGCGGCAATGCGAGCAGCTCGCGGACCCAGGCTTCGTCTTGTTCCCGTACCTTCAGTGTGCCCGCCTCCAAGGCGTCAATGACAACCGAAACCTTTTGCACTGAATCTAGTGCCCTGTCGTCTTCCATTGCTTCTCCTCGGTTCGTCTGACGATCTTCTCGGGTAACTTAGGCACATTCCGCAGCGGCCGATGGGGACAAATGTTGGATGCGCCAGCCGCGCGCGATCAACTTTTCCTGGTTCGATGCGTACGCCTGGCCGACCCCGAGCGATCCGTTGCGTAGCGCCAAGCAGAGAAGATGTGTTGGCCGTGTCATCGCCACATAGGTTTGCAGCAAACGCTGGACGGCCTTGTCGCTGGCGCATTTCTCGCCATTCTGTTGTTTGCCCAAGAGCCATGGCATTAGGCTGTGCAGGAAGTGGGATTGGTTGAAGGTTTCAAGAAGCAGCGTAGCCAGATGTGTCTGTCCCTTCGCCATGTGAATCGAACTAAGCCGGATGTCGACATTGGCGTTCCCGTCGCTGTATCGATACCTGTTGGGTGCCGCCGCGTGTATGTTATCTTGTGCCACGTTCTGCGGTGGTATGACGGCGCCGCGCCAAGCCAGGAAATCGTTAGCCGCCGGCGAGCCCAAATTGCCGCCACCCAAGGTTGCGGCCAGTAGCTTCAGGTTCGGACACAACCCGATCCAGACATCACGAGTGAGTGTCTCCCGGTCGATCAGGAACCGTGTCAATACGCTGCGATAGATAGCTTTGGCATCGTCGGCATCACTGAGCCTGAGCTCAATCTGCAAGTGTTGGCGACTGCGTGCTTTGAGATGAGCGGTGCTGGCAAGAAGGTTGGCGAGATGGGCCATCCCGAAAGCAACGCTGTCCACACATTGGCTGAGCGCCCCGCCGCTCCGCGCAACGGCCTGCGCGGTAAGAATGTATTCGGCGAGGGTCCGGGGACGATACGACGGCCTGCTTGCGTCCGAATGATAGCCGGCCCAGTAATGCGCGACTGTTTTCGGATAGTGTTGATGGCCTGGGCCCACTTCCTCGAAGGGTTTGTGAACCGCGCCAATGGCTGTGACTGCGGAAGTTCTGATTAGTGCCTGAGGCAACGTGGCGATTACATGGCGGCCGAAAGCGTCCAGGACCCCGGAGGCATCATTGTCGGGGAAGACAAAGATTGTGTGCGGCAGACCTTGGCCTGGCACGTCCGTGACACGTATGCCGTTCAAACCGGCGGGCTGTACTGGCACGTATGCGAAGGACGTGGCGAGCGCCGCGATGCTGGAATCGAATCGGAAACTGTCTGCGATGCTGACACAGCGAGCAGCATCGGGGAATGCATCTACGATCGGCTGGATGCCGCCCTCAAAGATGGCTTGGTTGGGATCACCGACGCGCTGGATGCATACAGCATGCGAATCTCGTGGAAAGAGACGGCGCAAGAAGTTGTTCTGCTGCTCAGATGTGTCCTGCATTTCATCGACCAAGATGCACGGAAACCGCTGGAGAAGAATCGAAGGTAGCGCGGGCTGTTGCGCGAGCAGGGCTTCGCCAAGCACGAAGATTTCGTCGTAGCAGAAATAGCCTTGTTCGGCGGCATGCCGCAAGGCGGATACCGCAAGCTTGTACATGTCCGTGTGAGTGCCATCGGGAAACGCACCATCAGCGAACGGGGCCGCAAAGTTAGCCGTACCAATACGCAGGCCGTCAAAGCGCCTGAACTTCTTTTCGAGGTAACTGTTCAGTCGATGATAGTCCTTCTCGCCCAGGTGACGTCGGCGCACCCTCATGGTGAGATCGTTGTCGATCGCCGTGACGCGGTATCCCGCCGACAGCAGCCAGGGGATGGCGAGAAAGCGGTTGACAAACCCATGGATCGTGTCGATGAAATGTGGATAACTGAGCAGCCGCTGACCGACGCTAGTGCTGCCCAAGCGATGCTCGATTTCCTCGCGTGCCACGTTGGTGTGCGAAAGAACGCAGATGCCGCGCGTGTTGCTTTTCCATTTACGAGCGAGGATGGCTAGCTTGGCGACGACGAGGGTGGTCTTGCCGCTGCCAGGACATGCCGATACGTCCACGGTCGTGAGCGACTTCAAGAAGTCCCGTCTCGGCGCATTTAGCGGACTGAGTTTCATCAGATGGCAGATCCACGCAATGTCATCGTCGGTGACGGGGTCGATCAAGTTCAGTAGCCCGGTCATGCCGGTGCTCCAAAAGCGACCCCCTGCGGAGTAGTCGGCGTGGTTGCGAAAGTAATGGCATCCTTGATGTAGATTGGCAAGCGCGCTGCCAGCCACGCATCATCGATTTCGCCCTTGGCCTTTTTCTCGATCAACAACTCCGCGAGGTATTGCGCAGCGATGGCCTTGGACGCGCGCTTGCTCGAGAACATCTCGTAGACATGGGAGCACAGCACGTCGCGACTACCGGCCGCTGTGGCCTCTAGTCCCGCGTAGGCCGCTTTGCCATCGACTTCCACCACAGCCCGTACTTTCTTGGCGTCGTTCAGCGGATCATCGTTGGCAGCGAGCACTGCCGCGATGTAGACGTCTTCGGCGAGGCCGGCGAATGCCAAGTCGTATTCCAGGGTCCATTCATCAGCGACAAACGTCTTAACGTTCTGCACGTCGCCTACGCCGAGTTTGGTGCGTCTTGCGGCCAATCCAGCAAGTTGCTCGGCGGCATTGGCGCCGAACTCTTTTTTGACGCGCCACTTGCGCCGGGGGCTGGTCCACTTGGGGTCGGCATCGTCCGCCACCAAGTCAAGGATGGCCGGCGCGCAGTCAGGCATGACATCCATGTCGGCGAGGCAGGCCGTCGGGATCGCGAGTACACCCTTGGTGGCGTCCCGGCGTTGGAGAATACGGGCGTAGCGACGTAAGCCGGTGCCGCCGACGTTGACGATGGACACCCCGTGTTCAGTCAGGTCTCGCCCCAGCAATCGGGCTAATGTCGGCAGAAGGATAGACTCGCCATCGCCCTCGACCACAATCAGGCCGCGTGCGAAGAACAGATTCGCCTTGGTGACGTCGAGAAATCGTTGCAGGAACCGATAGTCGCTCGCACTCAGATTCGTGTCATCTTGCGCCAAGGAGAATGCGTGTTGCCCGTGCATCAGCACCAGGTTTTTCAACGGAATCTTCGACGCTAGATTGGGGCTGTGAGTCGTAACGATGACCTGAACCGTGCGCCGCTTTGGATCTGCCGTGGGTTGAGCGGCCGCCTCAAGAAACTCCATCAGGCGCAACTGTCGTTGAGGATGGAGATGCGCTTCTGGCTCTTCGATCAACAGCAAGGGCAAGCCATCGGGCTCCTTGCCGAGCAATAGCAACTCACAGGCCATGAACAACAGGTTATTGGAACCCAGTCCGTAGTTGCCTCGGAATTTGCCGTCGGGCCCCTCCAGCAGATCGAGCTCTAAGCGCTCCAAAATCTGACGAAGGCGCGCCGCCTCGCTGCCTCCTTCGGCGAAGCTGATTCGACCGTGCAGCTTTTCGCCGGACAGGGATAGAGGGGCAAGATAGTCGGTGTTTATTGCCCGCTGCGCACTGCCTACTCCGTCGTGCTGGTCCACCAGGTGGCGCAGGTAGTCCGACAGGCCCGCTAAGCTCAGTTGCGCCGCTTGCGCTGCACCTAGGGACGGTGCAGCATTATCGAACGGCACACCTTTCCGAATGTCAGGAAAGCTATTGAGAATTTGCGAAAGGCGCGAGCCGCGCCCCGGTGACATCTCGCGCTCGGCGTCGCGCAACGGACGCAGATATGCAGCAGTCAACAATTGCCGAACGGTCGCATCCAGCGTGGGGCCGCTTCCGTCTGGGCCGCTGCGCACCGCAACGTCCACCCAGCGGCGACTGCCAGGCATATCGCTTAGACGGCGAGCGAACCAATGCACATACAGCGCTACGTCCTGCCCCTCATAGGTCAGGTATTCGGCGAACGTTCCCTTTTCCGGGGTGCTGAGATCAGACAGTTTGCAGCAGAGAGTAATTTCGGCGGCTTGCTGCCCGTTAGACCGGATATGAAAATCTTCGGGTTGCAGCCGCATGAATTCCATGTCGCGGGTCAGCAAGACATACCGAATGGCATCGATGACCGCAGTCTTTCCAGCGTCGTTTTCACCGACCAGTGCGGTGACACCCTCGTGAAACCTTATTGAAAAGACGGGGGCACTCGATCCGAACTGGCGAAAATTATTGATGCTGAGTTCTGATAGATACATTGCGTGATCCTGTATCTCGTTGTTTGTGGGAGAGTCTACGGTATCGGTAGAGGATTACAGAAGAACGACCTCGCTCGCGGCAACCGAGTTTGATGGGCTCTGGCTACTCCTGACTATTGATGTCTGTCGCATCGTTTCACAAAGCCGTCATTCGCGTCAAATTTCTACCTTTCGGCGACGGTCTGCTTCGGCCGATCAAGAAGCACTCAGTTCTAAAAGCGTCAGTCTCCCACTTGCTCCAAGGAGGCAGTGAGAAGCGTATCCATTATGGATAAAGTCTTGCATATACTCCCGGTGGCCAATATCAGCTATCGGAAATACCAATTCACCTTCTCGGACCGATAGCCTCGCATACAACGCGGCGGTCAAAGCCAGCTTACCGGCACGGCCCAGAGCCCTTCTCCGAAGGACAATGCGGCGTGACCGTCGTAGAGCAGAATACCGCTTAGAAAATCGCTGCCACATTGTTCGCGCAAGCGGCGCAGGCCCTTGAAGTCAGCCGCATTCACGCTGGCGGCGGCCTTGACCTCTATGCCGATCACCGCGCGCAGCGGCGATTCCAGCACAAAATCGACCTCGACCTGGTCTTTGTCGCGGTAGTGCGAGAGGAACCACTGCTCTGGCGTGAGGCTCACCGTTTTCAGCAATTCACCAAAGACCCAGCTTTCGAGAATGGCGCCTAACCGGCCTCGATCGTTGCGCAGCAGATCCAGGTTCGCCCGCACCAGCGCGGTGTGCAATCCTGCGTCCAGGAAATGAATCTTGGGCGCCTTGATCAGCCGGTTCAGCTCGTTTCGGCCCCAGGCGGGCAGGCGCCGCACCAGGAAGAGCTTTTCCAGGATGCCGATGTACTTTTCGGCGGTGCGCAGGTTAAGTCCAAGCTGGCCGCCGATTTGGCTGAGGTGTAGCAACTGACCGCTGAGCATGGCGAGCATCGTCAGCAGTTGGGGAATTCGCGCCGCTTCCTCTATGCGGGCCACATCCTGAACGTCGCGCTCCACCAGCGTGGTCATGTAGGCGCGTGCCCACGCTTGGCGTCGTTGCGGGGTTGCGCGTTGGCGCATCTCCGGGTAGCCGCCCGCAAGCACCCGTTCGACGAACGCATCTCCCACGCAGACTGGCGGGGTGTGACTCGACGCCAGCCAATTTTGCGTGCAAGCCCGCTCCAGAAAGTCTGGCGCATGACCGGCGATTTCCGCGTTCGACAGGGGCAGCAGGGCATGAATCTCGATCCGACCGGCGAGGCTGTCGGCAATCGTCGGCAAGCTCATCACGTTTGCCGAACCGGTCAGCAGGAAGCGCCCAGGGCGGCGATCCTGGTCAATCGAGAGTTTCAGAGCCAGCAACAGTTCAGGAGCGCGCTGGATCTCGTCGATGATGGCGTGGTCGATCTGCCGGATGAAGCCTTGTGGATCGGACTGTGCGGCTGCCAACCGGCTGGCTGGGGTTCAGATTCGGATTGTCGTCCAAAGTGCACTACATCATCGTCCATATTGCATTATCCATGCGTCCATCGTGCATTGAGGAGGCGTGACAGGTCGGATAGAGAGTCTCAAAGCGGCGAAGACAGGCATTACCATATGGCCGGTAGATAAATGGAATGACAAGGGCGCCCGGCCGAGGTCGGGTTGGATTAGAGGTTTGAGCGCGCGTTCCATGGCGACCATTTTCTTTGATCATGGAAAATAGTCGTGACTATTTTCCACCGTCCTGCGAAATGGGTCGAACTGGAGCGTGCAGTGGTTATGTGTTTGAGATACTCGCTATCGCCGAATAAGGACGCGGTTGCAGGTATGTATTAAGTATGTATAATCTATTCATGGACTTCGAATTCGACCCCGCCAAGAACATCGCCAACATCAAGAAGCATGGCGTCGATCTGGCGGATGTGGAAGGCGTTTTCTATGACCAAAGCGCGGTAACTGTCGAGGATAACGATCACGACGAGCAACGTTTTGTGACTATCGGTATGGATGATTTCGGGCGGATTCTGGTTGTTTGCTACACCTATCGCGGAAAAGCAGCAATCCGCCTTATTTCCGCGAGGAAAGCCAAACCACACGAACACAAGGTTTATGAGGGGTGACCACCATGAAAGAAAACTACGATTTCAGCAAGGGAAAACGCGGCGCCGTCGTCTCCGCGCCGGGCAAGACAAGAATCACGATTCATATCGACAACGATGTGCTTGATTCTTTTCGGCGGAAGGCAAGTGCTGAAGGGAAGGGCTACCAGACCCTGATCAACGACGTGCTGAAGCAGTCGATACTGAAGCAACCCGAACCGGTTACGGAAGAACTGTTACGCCGCGTGATCCGCGAAGAACTCAAGGCTGCCTGATCAGGCCGGTTGCCGCAAGAAGGGCGTTTGATAGTATCGGCGAGCCAGCCGTTATTCCTTCGGCGGCTTAGGCCGCTTGGCGATATTCACCGTCAGGTCGAGCTGTTTTCCTGCGCGGGAAATCTTGAACTGTGCCGGCTGTCCCGGCGTCTGTGCGGCGATCACGCCCAGCATGCTCTGCGCGTCGCCGATGGGCTTGTCCGCAACCGACAGCAGGACGTCGCCCGGCCTGATCCCGGCGCGGTCGGCTGGGCTGCCGCGCATCACGCCGGCGATCAGCGCCCCCTGGGTATTCTGTAGCTTGAAGGTCTCGGCCAGTTCGGGCGTGATCTCCTGGACTTCCACGCCGACCCAGCCTCGCGTCACGCTGCCGGTCCTGATGATCTGCTCCATCACGCTTTTCGCCAGCGATACCGGGATGGCGAAGCCGATGCCCATCGAGCCGCCGCTTTGCGAGTAGATCGCGGTGTTGATGCCGGCCAGGTTGCCGTTGGAGTCCACCAGCGCGCCGCCGGAATTGCCGGGATTGATGGCGGCGTCGGTCTGGATGAAGTTTTCGAAAGTGTTGATGCCGAGGTGGGAACGACCCAGGGCGCTGACGATGCCGTGGGTGACGGTCTGGCCGACGCCGAAGGGATTGCCGATGGCCAGCACCACGTCTCCGACGCGCAGCGATTCGGCCGGCGCGAAGGTCACCGCAGGCAGCTTGGTGCCGTTGCCGGTATTGACGCGCACGACGGCCAGGTCCGAGTCCGGATCGGCGCCCACCACGCGCGCCTTGAGCTTGCGGCCATCCTGAGCTTCCACCTCGATCTCATCGGCGGCTTCGACCACGTGGTTGTTGGTGAGGATGTAGCCGTCGGCGCTGACGATGACGCCGCTACCGAGGCCCGAACGGCGTTGCGGCTGGAGGTCGAAGCGGTCGCCGAAAAAGTGCCGGAAGAATGGGTCGTTGAGGAAGGGATTGTTCGGCGCCTTGACTTCCTGGGTGGTGTAAATATGCACCACCGAAGGCAGCGCCTTCCTGGCCGCCTCACTGTAGGAGCCGAGCTTGTGGAGGTCGCCGCTGGTACCCAGTGCCGCCTCCTGTACCGCGACGATGCTGGTCGTGCCGCCGACACCGCCGCGCGCCAGCCATTCCGGCTTGAGGGTCTGCACGGCGAACAGCATCGCCACGCTGATGGTGACGGTTTGAGCAAAAACCAGCCAAAGACGGTGCATACTTCGTTCCGTTTTCTATGATGTTGGAGGGGCTCATGCAACGTGACGATCTGGCCGATTATCTCGATGAATGTCTTGAAGCCGCGCGCTTCCGTGATTATTGCCCAAATGGCTTGCAAGTGGAAGGCCGCGCCGAGGTGCAACGCGTCGTCTGCGGCGTCACCGCCAGCCAGGCCTTGCTCGACGCAGCCGTGGCGCAGGCCGCCGATGCGGTGCTGGTGCATCACGGCTGGTTCTGGAAAGCCGAGGACGGCAGGGTCACCGGCTTCCGCAAGCGCCGCATGGCGACGCTGCTGGCGCATGACATCAGCCTGTTCGCCTATCATCTGCCGCTCGACGCCCATGCCGAGCTGGGCAACAACGCGCAATTGGCGGAGCGTTTGGACTGGTGCGTGGAGGGACGCTTCGGCGAGCAGGAGATCGGCTTTCTGGGGACGACCGCCAGCGCCACCGCGGGCCAGCTTGCCGGCGAGTTGGAACGCGTTCTCGGCCGGGTACCGCAACTGGTGGGCGATGCGGGGCGCTCATTGAAGCGCATCGCCTGGTGCACGGGTGGCGCGCAAGGCTACTTCGAGCAAGCCATCGCCAGCGGCGCCGATTGCTTCGTCTCGGGCGAAATTTCGGAGCAGACTTTCCATTTGGCACGCGAGTCGGGCATCCCTTTTATCGCCGCTGGCCACCACGCCACCGAGCGCTACGGCGTCCAGGCGCTGGGCGCCCACTTGGAGGAGGAATTCGGTCTGGCCTGCCCCTATATCGAGATCGACAACCCGGTTTGAATCAGACCGAAATTACGGCAACCGGACAACGGAAACATCGCCAGGGCGGTAAATCGTAAGCATTTGTTGCGAGATGGAGATGGCCGGGAAATCAAGATCAGAATCGACGCTGTATGAGCTGTTTTGGCGCTGCTGAGTTGTAGTGTTTCGGCGCCCGAGCAGCCTGGATAGATAGGAGATGATCATGAAACGGATTGGATGGGGCTTGACACTGCTGATCCTTCTCGGCGCCGCGGCAAGTCCGCTGGCATGGGCGGATCATGGTCGCCATCGCGGCCATCACGGTCATCATCTTGGTGGCTATGTTGGGGCGGGCGTATATCTCGGGATGCCATGGCCGGGTTATTACCATGCGTATCCGCCGTATTACTATCCCCCCTACTCGTATGCGCCAGTGGTCGTGGTGCCTTCCGCGCCGCCTGTCTATATCGAGAAAGAGCCTGTGGTCGAAACGCCAGCGCCAGCCTATTGGTACTATTGCGGCAGTCCCGAGGGCTACTATCCGTACGTCAAGGAGTGCCCCGCCGGCTGGCAGAAAGTCGCGCCACAACCGCAAGCCTCGCCACAGTGAAAGGAAGCGCGATGAAACCTGGAATAGTTTTCCTGTCGACCGTGTTGTTGGGCGCCTGTACCGTCATGCCGAGCGGGCCGAACGTCATGGTATTGCCGGGAACAGGCAAGAGCTTTGACCAGTTCCGTGGGGACGATCTGGTCTGCCGTCAGTTTGCCGGCGAACAGATCGGCGCGAATTCCCCTGACCAGGCCGCCGCGGACAGCGGCGTGCGCAGTGCCGCGCTGGGTGCCGCCCTGGGCGCGGTGGCGGGCGCCGCCATCGATGGACAGCGTGGCGCTGCCGCAGGTGCCGGGACCGGCCTGCTGGTGGGCGGACTGGCCGGGGCGGGCAGCGGGCAGGCGTCGGCCTACGGCGCGCAGCGACGCTACGATTACGCCTATCAGCAATGCATGTATGCCAAGGGCCATCGCATTCCGGTTACGGGCCGCTATTCGACGGACGCGCCGGTCCACCCTGGAGCGATGGCGCCGCTACCCCAGCCCCCATCCCCGGCCGGAACCGTGCCGCTGCCGCCCCCCGGAAACCCGCCGCCACCGCCGCCGGGAGTGGGGCGCTGAAATCGCGATAATTGGAAGGAGTCTCAAGTGAATTACGTTTTTCCATTGACCCAGTCCGCAGTGCCGATCGCCGGCGGCGACGCGCTGTTCCCGGTGCGGCGCATCTATTGCGTCGGCCGCAACTATGCCGATCATGCCAAGGAGATGGGATTCGACGCGCGCGAACTACCGTTCTTCTTTTGCAAACCGGCCGATGCCGCTGTTGCGGTGTTGCCGGGTACGGTCGGCAAGATCGCCTTTCCGCCCCGGACGGAGAACTTTCACCATGAAATCGAACTGGTGGTGGCCATCGGCAAAGCCGGCAGCAATATTCCCGTCGACCAGGCCGATGCCCATGTCTTCGGTTATGCGGTCGGCCTGGACATGACGCGGCGCGACCTGCAATTCGCCTTGCGCGACAAGGGGCGGCCGTGGGAATTGGGCAAGGCCTTCGACCAGTCGGCGCCGATCGGGATCATCCATCCCGTGAGCGAGACTGGCATCATCGACAAGAGCGGCATCTGGCTCAAGGTGAACGGACAGGAGCGGCAGAACAGCGACCTTGCCAAACTGATCTGGTCGGTGCCGGAAATCATCGCCAATCTTTCCGAATATTTCACCCTGGCGCCGGGCGACCTGATCTTTACCGGCACTCCCGAGGGCGTGGGTAAAGTGCAAAAGGGGGACGTGCTGATCGGGGGCATCGCGGGCCTGGGCGAATTGTCGATTGAGCTTTGCTGACGCCCGCCGTGCGGCGCTCCCGCCCGCGCCAATCTGAACGACCCTTCTACAGTCCGTTTGCGGCTTCGTGTTGACCGAATAAAGTGAATGAGCGATCATTCACTCGGGTCGGAGTATCGACGCTGATAATCCGCGAGCATTTTGACCAACGCAGACAGGAGCGCAGACCATGACCGGTCAGGATCACCTGGCGTGGCCGTTTTTCGACGACGGCCATCGCCAAATGGCGAACGAACTCAACGTCTGGGCCGATGGCAAGCTCGCGGCGTCGGATGACGCGGAGGATGTGGGCAAGACCTGCCGATCCCTGGTCGCCGAACTAGGGCAGGGCGGATGGTTGCGCCATTGCGTGGGCAAAGCCTATGGTGGGGCGCGGGACAATATCGATGTCCGCTCCCTGTGCCTGATGCGGGAAAATCTCGCGCGCCGCTCGGGCCTGGCCGATTTTGCCTTCGCCATGCAGGGACTGGGGAGTGGGGCGATCTCCATCGCCGGTTCGGCCGACATCAAGGCGCGATACCTGCCCAAGGTTTGCTCCGGCGTGCGCATCGCGGCGTTTGCGTTGTCCGAGCCTGACGCCGGTTCCGATGTGGGTGCGTTGGCCACCACTGCCCGCCGCGAAGGTGATTACTACGTGCTGGACGGAGAGAAGACCTGGATCTCCAACGGCGGCATCGCCGATTTCTATTGCGTCTTTGCGCGCACCGGAGAGGCGCCGGGGAGCCGGGGGATTTCGGGTTTTGTGGTCGACGCCGATACGCCGGGGCTGGAAGTCTCCGAACATATTCCGGTCATTGCCCCGCACCCGCTCGCCAGTTTGCGTTTCCGCAACTGCCGGGTTCCGATGGCGAACCTTCTGGGCCAGGCCGGATCGGGCTTCAAGGTGGCGATGCAGACCCTGGACATCTTCAGGACCAGCGTCGCCGCCGCCGCCTTGGGTTTTGCCCGTCACGCCCTGCACGAGGGACTCGCCAGGTCTTGCTCGCGCAAGATGTTCGGGCAGACGCTGGCGGATTTTCAACTGACCCAGGCGGCAATCGCCGATATGGCGACGGGAATAGACAGCAGCGCCCTGCTGACCTATCGGGCGGCCTGGGTGCGCGACTGCCTCGGCGAAGCGGGCACGCTGGAAGTCGCCATGGCCAAGATGGTCTCCACGGAAACCGCGCAACAGGTAATCGACAAGGCCGTCCAGCTTTTTGGCGGCCTGGGCGTCAAGTCGGGCATGCCGGTGGAGCGCCTGTACCGGGAGATCCGGGCACTGCGCATCTACGAGGGCGCCACCGAAGTGCAGAAGCTCATCATCGGGCGCCAGACCATCAAGGATTTCCAGCGCGCACAGAGCCGGCCCGCAATTTCTCCGAAATAGGCTTTGTCGAGACCGGCGCTTGCAAACGAAATCGGTCTGTGGTAAAAAATGAATGAACGATCATTCAGTCAACAGCTTAACTTGATGGGAGCGCGAAAATGAGGGTCGATGGCAAGACGGCGGTGGTAACGGGAGCGGCATCCGGGATCGGCAAGGCGGTGGCGGAGGTGCTGGCGGCGGCGGGTGCGCACGTGGTGCTCGGCGATCTCAACGAGGAGGGCGGGGCCGCGGTGGTCGCGGCGATTCGCGGCCGCGGCCAGGGCGCCGACTTCTTCCGCCTCGATGTGACCGATCTGGATTCGATCGCCGCCTTCGCGGAGCAGGCCTACGCCGCGCGTGGCCACGTGGACATCGTCGCCAACGTCGCGGGATGGGGAAAGATCCAGCCTTTCGTCGAGAATACCCCAGAGTTCTGGCGCAAGGTGGTCGATGTCAACCTGATGGGACCGGTGGCGGTGAGCCGCGCCTTCATCAGCAAGATGATGGAGAAGGGCGCGGGGAAGATCGTCACCGTCGCCTCGGACGCCGGCCGCGTCGGCAGCCTCGGCGAATCGGTGTATGCCGGCGCCAAGGGCGGTGCCATCGCCTTCACCAAGAGCCTGGCGCGCGAGGGAGCACGCTACAACATCACCGTCAATTGCGTCTGCCCGGGACCGACCGACACGCCTTTGATGGATGCCGTGCCGGAGAAGCACCGCGAGGCTTTCATCCGCGCCACGCCGATGCGGCGACTCGCCAAGCCGTCGGAAATCGCCGACGCCGTGCTGTTCTTCGCCAGCGACCGGGCCAGCTTCGTGACCGGCCAGGTGCTCAGCGTCTGCGGCGGCCTGGCAATGGCCGGCTAAGGTCAACCGAGCCAACCGCGTCCAACAATTTCGATCCAAGGAGAAAACCATGTACAAGTTGAAAGCAGCCGAGTGGAAGCCCGAACATTTCAAGTGGGAAGTCAAGGATCGGGTCGGCATCGTGACCCTCAACCGCCCCGATCGCAAGAATCCGCTGACCTTCGAAAGCTACGCCGAATTGCGCGATACTTTCCACAAGCTGCAATATGCCGAAGACGTGCGCGCCGTGGTGTTTACCGGCGAGGGCGGCAATTTCTGCTCCGGCGGCGACGTTCACGAGATCATCGGGCCGCTGACCAAGATGGACATGGCCGGCCTGCTCGCCTTCACGCGCATGACCGGCAACCTGATCAAGGAAATGCGCACTTGCCCGCAGCCCATCATCTCGGCGATCGACGGCATCTGCGTCGGTGCCGGCGCCATCGTGGCGATGGCCAGCGACTTTCGCTACGCCACCGCGGCGGCCAAGACCGGCTTCCTCTTCGTCAAGGTCGGATTGGCCGGCTGCGACATGGGGGCGTGCAGCATCCTGCCGCGCATCATCGGCCAGGGCCGGGCTTCCGAGCTGCTGTACACCGGCCGCATGATGAGCGCCGAAGAGGGTCTCAACTGGGGTTATTTCAACGGCGTCGTCGCCCCCGACAAGTTGCTGGAGACCGCCTTCGGCATGGCCAAGTCGCTGGCGGATGGTCCGGCCTTCGCCCACTCGGTGACCAAGAAATGCCTGCACCAGGAGTGGAACCAGACCATCGAGCAGGCGCTGGAGACCGAAGCCGAAGCACAGGCAATCTGCATGCAGACGGAAGACTTCAAGATCGCTTACCACGCTTTCGTCAACAAGCAGAAGCCGGCGTTTGTCGGCAATTAACTCACATCGTCGTCGGACCACCCCCGTGCGATGAAATCGTTAAAAACCAGGATTTACGCCCCGAAGGAAGTGGCCTTGGGCCACGCCCCCACCCCCAACCCCCGCCCAGGCGGGGGCTACAAACTGCTTGCTGCGCTCGTGGGGTACGGGGCGCTTCGTAGTTGTGTTGCACGCTAAAGGCCGACGATGGGATCATCAGGACACGTAAACAGCCAGGTGACGGACACCAGACTGGTGGAGGAGAGGCGGGGACAAGTCCTGCGTGCGGCCGTGAAGTTGTTTT
>JBAYJH010000074.1:0-17530 GCA_041665185.1 Sterolibacterium sp. | reverse complement strand
GAACCAGTCGCAATGGCACATCCCGCCCACTGCTCGCCACCTTCTCGGGCAAGGCCAGGGTCAGGCGCTCGCCCGGGGCTCCGGCGGCCTTCAAGCCTGCCAGTGTGTTGTCGCCGCGGGCCCTGGCCAGCGCCAGGAGTTGCGTGTCCGTGACCGTCTCGCGATCGCGCAGGCGCTCGAACAGGATGGCGTGAAAATCCGCGCCCTTCATGGTCGCCACTTCCTCGTCGATCAAAGCTTTCTCCTCGCGCATCAGACCCGACAGGCGCGACATCAGCTTGCCGGCGACCCCTTGCTCCAGCTGGCCGGGATTTGCCTTGCGGAACCCTTCCTTGAGCGCGGCCAGATCGCCGCCACCGAATCGCTCGGCGTACAGGCTTTCAAGCGCTGTCTGTATCCTGGGCGCGCGGGTCGATAGCGGACCGGGGTGCTCCCCGCTTTGGAGACGCTGGCCCGAGCGTTCGGCGACAGTGCGGCGCAATTGCTTCTCCTGTAGGGAAACCCGGTCCGCGTCGGCATAGACGCCGTGCAGCGTGAGCGCCAAGCCGGGACGTTGGTTCAGGGCAGTGGCGAGTCGCGCCAGCTTCTCGCGTTCGGGCGGCGTCAGTTGGGCCTCCCCGGTCTCAAAGGCGATATGCTCGAACTTCTCGCCGGCGCCGAACAACGCACCGAGCGCCCGGAACGGGGCGGTGGCGATCTTGCCGACGGCGTTGACGATGGCTTTCCAGATCAGCCCGCCATAACTGAACTGCGGGTCGTCCAGGCTGCCCGAAACCGGTAATCCCAGGTCGATGCGTCCCTCCGCGTCCTGTAACAGGGCGATGGCCAGATCAAGCGGCAAATTCCTGGCTTCCGCACTCTCCACCCGTTCACCGAGCGTGAGTTGATCCATGATGATCTGGTTTTCGCCCGCCAACTGGCGTTCCTTGATCTTGTATTCCAAATCCAGCGAGAGCTTTCCCGAGTCGATCTTGCGACCGGCGAAAGTCGCCGCGTAGGGCGTCAGCCGGGTCATCTCGACGTTGCGGAATATCACCTTGAGGTCGGTGAACTCGGTCGGGTTGAGTAGGTCGATCTGGCCGACCGCGCGGGCCAGGCCGTAGTCGTCGACCTGCCCTTCCAGTTCGACCTGGCCGGGGGCGCCAGCGCGCGAAGACAGGCCGATGACGGCGCCGCGCAGGCGATGGATGCGGGTGCCGAAGGGTAGGGCCAGCGAGTGGTCGGCGAAATCCACTTCGCCGTTGCTGAGCCGCAGGCGATCGATATTCACCACGAAGGGCGTAACAGGCATTGCCGGTTTCGCCGACGCAGACACCATCGGGGAGCCTGTCGCGCCGCCTGCGGCGGTGCCCTTCTTCCGGAGTATGCCGCTGACGTTGATGGACTTGTCCTGGTGAATCACCAGCTTGGTGTCGAGGCCGGCCAGGATCAGGTCGGGAATGTCCAGCTTCGTGGCAGTCACCTCGAGGTCGCTGCTGCCCAGCGATTTCCAGGCCAGGAAGCGCTCGCCCGAGGTGCTTTCGTTGAGGCGCAGGTCGCGCAGGGACATGCCGCCCCTGAAACTGCCGCCGTGTTGGTTGTAGATGGCGCGGCCTTCGGCGGCGAGCACCCCGCTCGCCAGCGTCAGTTCGGCCTGAGAGGACAGGTAGGGCTGGGCAGGCGTCAGGATCAGGCCGGCCAGTTTGACTTTCAAGTCCGCCGCAGGTTCGGCGGGAACGACCTTGCCGGCAGCCTCGAAATCGCCGCCATCCCGCGCGTGAAACCTGGCGCGCACTTTCAGCGGCGCGGCGAAATTCTCGCTTACGCCTTCCACGGCCAGGCCGATGTCCTCCAGACCCAGGTCGGCGGCCGGTGTCACCGACTGGTCGCGGAAGCTGGCGGAGAACCCCGCCAACTCCAGCGTGTTCACCCGGTAACGCCAGCCTTGCCCGGCGGATTTCCGCACCGGCCTGACGCTCGCCGCCGGCGCTGGCGCCGCCTGCCAGGCGGCAAGAATATCGACCTGTCCCCGGGCATCGCGTACGGCCTTCAGGTGGCCGTCCTTCAGGGCGATGCGGCGGATGGACACGCTCTTCCCGGCTAGATCCACTTGCGCATCCTCCAGCCCCAGGCTGCCCAGTTGCATGGGCTTGAGCGTTGCTCCCGCAGGTTGTGGCAGGTCCACCCGGACGCCGCTGAAGTTCAGGGTGTCCAGCTTGAGGATGTTGCGGCCCAGGTCAAAATGACCGGCTGCGGCGTCGACGGTATCGATGGCGATTTCTGCTGCGACTGGGGTGCCACTCTTCAGCCTCACGCCCGCAAGTTTTGCCGTCAACTTGTCGAGGACCAGGTCGAGGCGGCCCGCGGCATAGGCCAGCCGGTAATCGGTGGACATCCTCGCCGAACCCGCGGGCGGGCCCATCGGCAACCAGTCCTTGAAATACGGCGCCAGACTGGTGAGGTCCAGGTTGTCGACGCCCAGGCTTCCCGCCACCGCAATCGGGTTCAAGGTGGCCTCTCCCTGCCAATGCACGCGGGCACCGAAAGCCGTGCGGGCCGAGAGCCGGTAACTTCCCTTGTCGTCGGGCAGGGTCGAAATCTCGCTCAATTCCAGGTCGAGTGGCTGAATGCGGGTGGCAAAGGCGGCCCGCTGGTCGGCAATGTCGATTTGTCCGCCGGCCAGGGCGAAGCGTTGGATATCCAGCCTCGGCAAAGCAGCGTCGGATTTCTCGTCCGTGCCCTTCAATGCCTCGATCAGCGGCGACCAATTGAGCTTGCGATTGGCGAGCACAACCACCGTCGCTTCCGGCACGTCCAGCCGGATATTGTCGAAAACCAGGGCGCGCCGGAAAATACTCGCTGCCGATACATCGACCAGGAGTTCCTTTAAGGCCATCAGCTGCTTGCCATCGGGTTCCACCAGCTTCAGGTTGGCGATCCGCAGGCTCAGTTCGAAAGGATTGAACTCCGGGCGATCCAGGGTCAGGCGGTGGCCGGTCTTGGCGGCGATGTAGCTTTCCGCCTGCGACTGGAGGATATGCGGGAGAGCCAGCCAGGCTAACAGCAGATACGCGACGACAATGCCGACAAACGTAATCGCCAAGGTCTTGGCGGAAGACAGACGGATGGACATCTTCGACCTCGTAAACGCCAGATCGGGTGATTGTAATGCCATTAAGCTGCGGCCACTTTTCGCCGGCCACGATCCACTCGAATAGAATCTGTTGCCGCAGCGGATTGCGGAGTGACTTGCGGGCAGGCATGGGCAAGGCGCAAACTAGCCGTTTCACGGGCAAGCGATTCGATTCGACATGGATTCGGCACACCACCCCAACCGGCGCACTTCCGACCAGCCGGTATCGACACCACCCGCGTCGACGAGTGCGCTGGTGGTCGATCTCCGCCATGTGATCTACGCGCTGTCGGACGCCCTCGATCTGGTCGGCATCGACGATGTCGGCCATGGCAAACGGGTCGGCATCATGGCCGCCACCTGCGGGCGGACTCTGGGCTTCAGCGAAGCCGAGACCACCTTCCTGTTCGACCTCGGCATGTTGCACGACATCGGCGTGTCGTCGACCAAGACCCACGGCCACCTGGTCGCCGAATTCGATTGGAACAACGCGCAGGTGCATTGCGAGGTGGGCTATGCGCTGTTGCGCGATTTCGGCCCCCTGGCCGCGATGGCGCTGCCGATTCGATATCACCATACCCATTGGGACAAGCTCCGCGATCGCGCCGACCTCGACCCGGCCATCGCCAGACAGGCCAATCTGGTGTTCCTGGTCGACCGGGTCGATGCACTGTCCGCACCACACTACGCCGATGGCTCGTTGATGGCGGAGAGAGGCCGGATCCGCGAGCAGATAAAGGCCAGTGCCGGCAGCTTCTTCGACCTGGCGCTGGTGGAGGGATTTCTCGCCGCTTCGGCGTCGGAGGCATTCTGGCTACAACTGGAACCACGGGGAATCCAGGCCATCATGCAAGACATGCTGGCTCGTCACGAGCCTTGCGTAGCTTCGACTCCGGAACTCAAGCAACTGGCCGGGATCTTCTCCCTCATCGTCGACGCCAAGAGCTCATTCACCGCCGAACACTCGCTGGGCGTCGCCCGTTTGGCGCGGCATATAGCCGAACGCATGGGCGTCAAGCCGGAAAACTGCGACAAGATCGAGATTGCCGGACTGCTGCACGACCTGGGCAAGTTGCGCATTCCCGACGGCATTCTCGACAAGCCCGGCCAGCTTGACGAACACGAGCGCAACATCATCAACGCCCACAGCTTCGAAACTTTCCAGATCCTGCGCAACATCAAGGGCTTCGAGGAAATCGCCCCGTGGGCGGCTTATCATCACGAACAACCCGACGGCGGCGGTTATCCTTTCCATATCCGGAATATCGATCTCCCCCTCGAAGCGCGCATCCTGCGCGTGGCGGATATTTTTCAGGCGATGGCACAGGACCGCCCCTACCGCAAAGGTCTGTCCGCCAACGCGATACTGGCATTTCTCGGCGAGCTGGTGGCGCAGGGACGTATCGAGGCCGGCATCGTCGCCACCCTGGCCCAGGACATGCCGGCGGCCATGGCGGCCGCCCTCCCAGGCAAGGATTCGCCGCCTATCCAGACCCATTGAAGGCATACAAGACGGCGCCATTCGCCCCAAACAGGGAAATGCGGACCCCCGGCACCAACTTCGCGAGTAGAATTTCTACAGGAGAAAGATCATGAATACGCGCACCCCTTGGCACGTTCTCGTCGTCGACGACGAGCCGAATATCGTCAATTCGGTGCGCCGCGAATTGAGCGCTGCATCCGGCCACTACCGCTACGAAGTGGAAGGATTTACCGACCCTGTCCAAGCGCTGGAGCGCGCGGCGAGCCAGCATTTTGATGTCGTCATCAGCGACTACCGCATGCCGGGCATGGATGGCATGGCTTTCCTCAAGGCATTTGCCAAAATCCAGCCGGATTGCGCGCGCATGGTGCTGAGCGGGCAAACCGATATGGCGACGCTGGTGAAAATGGTGAACGAAACCCACATCTATCGCTTCATTCCCAAGCCCTGGCATGACTATTACCTCAAGGGTTCGGTCGCCCAGGCGATTCAGTTCAACAGCGTGGTGCTGGAAAACAAGCAGCTCGCCCAGGTGGTGCGCGATCTCAACATTCCGATTCCACCGTTGAGCGACAGTGATGTCGATCAGATCCTGCTGGTCGACGACGACCCCAACATCCTCGGCAGCATGTCGCGCATACTCACCCATCATTCGCGGATAGATGATCTGTATTCCGCCATACGCGCGGAAGTCTCGAGTCCTGGCGGACCGGCCCTGGAAGAAGGCAAGATCAGCGTCCAGGTCACGCCCTCGCCGCTGCATGCGCTGAAGATGGCCGACGCGGTCAGTTACTCATGCATCATCTCCGATTTGAAGATGCCGGAAATGAACGGCGTCGAACTATTGCAGAAATTCATGGACAAGCAGCCCGACTGCATCCGGATTCTGGTCAGCGGCGTGATCAACCAGGACGAACTCGTGTATGCGGTGGATTCCGCCTACATCTTCGGCTTCATCAGCAAGCCTTGGCAGGACTATGAGTTGAAAGCCATGATTGCCCAGGCGCTCGCTTACCGGAAGATGCTGGCGGAGAATCAGCGCCTGGCCGAGATGGTCCGGCAAGCCAGGAGAAATGCGGCGGAAGCTTAAGCGGGCAGGCAAGGGAGACGGTTGCATGAACGATAAAGTCCGCATACGCACAGGACAGTCCTGTGCCGTCGATGCGGCCACCGCGGTGGGCGAATTTTTCGCCGCGGTCAACCAGCCGGCCATGGCGCTGGTGGTGTTCTTCTGCTCCAGCGAATACGACCTGGCGGTCGTGTCGGCGGAGATGAACCGCCACTTTACCGGCGTCGCCGTGATCGGCTGCACCTCGGCCGGGGAGATCGGCCCGGCCGGTTACCTCGACCACAGCCTGGCCGGCTTCAGCCTTCCCGGCGGCGCCTGCATTGCGGTGACCGAACGCCTCGACAGGCTCCAGGACTTCGACGGCAGCGCCGGCTACGCCCTTGCCCACGACTTGGCGCAGCAGCTCGACGATCGGGCTGCCGGTCTCGACAACAGCTTCGCCTTGCTGCTGATCGATGGCCTGTCGATGCGCGAAGAGCCGGTGACGCAAGCCTTCCAGGCCGGCTTGGGCCTGATCCCCTTGGTCGGTGGTTCCGCCGGCGACAACCTGCGTTTCGCACGCACCTGGATATTCCACGGCGGCGCCTTCCACAACGATGCCGCGGTGCTGGCGCTAGTCGCCACGCGCTTCCCGCTCAAGATATTCAAGACCCAACACTTCGTCTGCGGAGAAGAACGGCTGGTGGTCACCGAAGCCGACCCGGCGACCCGCACCGTCAGAGAGATCAACGGCATGCCGGCGGTGGACGAATATGCGCGCCTGGTCGGCAAGACAGCCGCTGAGCTCGATCCCACCGCCTTCGCCGCCGTGCCGGTGGTTGTGGTCATCGACGGCACGGACTACGTGCGCTCGATCCAGAAGGCCAATCCGGACGGCAGCCTGACCTTTTACAGCGCCATCGACGAAGGCTTGGTGCTGCGCATTGCCCGCGGCGTCGGACTGGTGGAGAACCTTAAATATGCCTTCGATGGGCTGCGCGCCGAGGTCGGCCCGCCGCAACTCGTCATCGCCTGCGACTGCATCCTGCGCAACCTGGAGGCGACCAACAAGAAGCTCAAAGGCGAGGTCGGCGACATCTTCCGCGCCAACCAGGCGGTCGGCTTCAGCACCTATGGCGAGCAATACCAAGGCGTCCATGTCAATCAGACCCTGACCGGGGTCGCCATCGGCGAGACGGAACCTGGCGATGCCTGATCTGCCCGCCGCCTTCCCGCCCGCCGGAGCATCGGCGCCGCAGGCCGAGATCACCCGTCTCAACAAGATCGTCAAGGCCCTGATGGCGCGCGCCGAGCGCAACATGAACGCGCAAGCGACGGACTTCGGCCGTTTTCAGACGACCATCCTGCTGGAGGAAAAAGTGCGCAGCCGCACCCAGGAACTGCGGGCAGCCCTGGCCGAGAACGAGAGGATCACGCGCGACCTGCAACGCGAGAAGGCGGAACATCTGGTCCTCATCGGAAAACTGGAACAGGCGCAGAACCAGTTGCTGCAATCGGAAAAGCTGGCCTCGATCGGCCAGCTCGCGGCCGGTGTCGCCCACGAGATCAACAACCCGATCGGTTTCATCAATTCCAACGTCGGCACGCTCGAACGCTACCTGAACGACATATTCCGGATACTCAATGCCTACGAACAGGCGCCGTCGCCGGTCGACCGGCACAGCGACGCTGGCGACGTCGTGGATGCGCTGAAGATACAGGTGGATTACGCCTACCTCAAGGAGGACATTTTCAGCCTCATCCGCGAGACCCGCGACGGCGTGGCACGAGTGAGGAAGATCGTCCAGGACCTCAAGGACTTTTCCCACGTGGACGAAGCCGAATGGCAATGGGCAGACTTGCACAAGGGCCTGGAAAGCACCCTCAACGTGGTGAACAACGAGATCAAGTACAAGGCCGAAGTCGTTAGGGGATACGGTGAACTGCCGCTGGTCGAGTGCCTGCCGTTCCAGCTCAACCAGGTGTTCATGAACCTGCTGATGAATGCCGCCCAGGCGATCGCCGAGCACGGTACCATCAGCCTGCGCACCGGCCGACAGGGGAACGAGGTGTGGGTGGAAATCGCCGACACCGGCTGCGGCATCGCGCCGGAAAACCTTAAGCGCGTCTTCGACCCCTTCTATACCACCAAGGCGGTTGGCAAGGGTACGGGCTTGGGACTGTCGCTGTCCTACGGCATCGTGCAGAGGCACCACGGACGGATCGAAGCGCGCAGCGAGTTGGGTAAGGGCAGCGCCTTCCGCGTCGTTCTGCCCGTAGCGCAGCCGGCGCAGGCAGCGCAGGCAACGCCGAGCGGCGCCTAGCCATGCCACGGATGAAGGAGATAACCCCATGAGCGAGCCCGCATCACTCGATCCGGCGCCCGCCCGCCTGCTGTTCGTCGATGACGAAGCGTCCATCCTGGCGTCGCTCAAGCGTCTGTTCCGCCCCCTCGGCCACACCATTTTCACCGCCACGTCCGGCCGTGCCGGGCTGGAACTGCTGGAGCGGGAGCCGATCGATCTGGTCATCAGCGACATGCGCATGCCCGAGATGGACGGGGCCGCCTTCCTCGAACAGGTGCGGGTGCGCCGGCCCGAGACTGTGCGCATCCTGCTCACCGGCTATGCCGATGTATCCTCGACCGTCGCGGCGATCAACCGCGGCCAGATTTACCGCTATATCGCCAAACCCTGGGACGACCAGGAAGTCTTGCTGGTGGTGCGCCAGGCGCTCGAAAACAAGCGCCTCGCCGACGAGAATGCCCGGCTCACGGCGCTGACCAAACTTCAGAACGAAGAGTTGAAAACGCTCAACGGCGAACTGGAAATCCGTGTCGCCAAACGCACGGATGAATTGCGCCAAACATTGGAGCGCCTCGATGTCGCCCACCAGAAGCTCAAGGACGGCTTTCTGAACAGCGTGCGGGTTTTTTCCGGCTTGATCGAGATGCGCAGCGGCAATCTCGGCGGCCACGCGCGCCGCGTCGCCGAACTCGCCAGGGAGATCGCGGGCGGGATGGGGCTCGACGAGAAGGACACGCAGGAGATCGTGCTGGCCGGGCTGCTCCATGACATCGGCAAGCTCGGGCTGGCCGACGAAGTGCTGGCCAAGCCGACTGACAAGCTGACGCAGGCGGAGCGCAACCTGCTGGTCAAGCACCCGGCCAAGGGACAGGCGGTGTTGCTGGCCATCGAGCCCTTGCGCGGCGCTGCATTGCTGATCCGCCACCACCACGAGCGCTGGGACGGCAATGGCTTCCCGGACGGGCTCAGGGGTGATGCCATTCCGCCGGGCGCGCGCATCCTGGCAGTGGCCAACGATTACGACGGATTGCTCTCTGGTGCCTTGCTGACGCGGAAATATCCTCCCGAAGAGGCGCGCGCCTACCTCGCCGCCAATAGCGGCAAGCGCTACGACGCCAGGGTGGTGAAGCGCTTCCTCGAACAGTTGTCGCCGTCCCAGTCAGTCCCGACGCGCGAGACGGCCTGCCCGCTCGACGCGCTCAAGCCGGGCATGGTGCTGGCGCGCGACCTGGTGCATCCGGATGGCTACCTCATGCTCGCCAAAGGCTATCTGCTCGACGCGTCGCTGATCAAGCTGCTACGCGAATTCGAACCGGCCACCAGCGAGCAGATGAGCATCTACATCCGCATGTAGGCTCGCCGAGTCAGGCGACTTTCGTCCCGGCCGGTTTCAGCGGCAGCCACACGCGGAAGGCGCTGCCCTGGCCGGGCTCGCTCTTCACGTCGATGCGGCCGGCGTGCTTGTTCACCACGATGTCCCAGGTCACCGACAAGCCCAGTCCGGTGCCCGAGCCGACGGGCTTGGTGGTGAAGAAGGGCTCGAAGACATGCTTGAGCACCTCGGGCGGCATGCCGCAGCCGCTATCGGCCACCTCGATCCAGATCCACCCGTCCTCGACGCCCGAGCGCAGGGCGATGACGCCATGCTCGGCAATCGCCTGCCCGGCATTGACCAGCAGGTTCATGAACACTTGGTTGATCTGCCCGGGAATGCAGCGCACCGGAGGCAGGTCGGCGAATTCGCGTATTACTTCGGCCTTGTATTTTATTTCGTTCCAGACGACGTTGAGTGTGCTTTCCAGGCCGGCGAGGAGGTCGGTATCGAGCCACTCCGAATCACTGGCGTGCGAAAAATCCTTGAGATCCTGGACGATCTTCTTGACCCGGTCGAGTCCCTCCTGCGATTCGCGCAGCAGCGCCACCATGTCGTCGCGCAGGAACGGCAGATCCGTCCGCGCCAGGAGAGCGGCGAGAGGCGGCGCCGGGGACGACACCGACTCGGCGTAGGCATCGATCACTTGCAGCAACTGCTCGGCATAGCGACCGAGCGAGCCGAGGTTGGAATTGACGAAGCCGATCGGATTATTGATCTCGTGGGCCACGCCGGCGGCGAGCTGGCCGACGGCGGCCATTTTCTCCGATTGCAATAGCTCGCGGGTGCGGGTGGCGACTTTCTCCTCCAGCGAGCGGTTGGAATCGGCCAGTGCCTGGTTCTGCACCGTCAGCACGTGATACAGGTTGTTCATCGCCGCCAGCAACACGGCGTTGGCGTTATCGGCCGGTTGCGCCTCGCGTTCATAGGCTGTCTCCGGCGACTCCCCGCCGGCGATGCGCCCCACCTGCCGCGCCATCGCCTGATCCTCTTCGAGTATGTGGAAGGTCAGCCATGACGAGAGGAAGTTTCCGAGGACCTCGGCGGGCTTTTCCAGGGTGTCGCGCGTGGCCCACATCTGGCCGACCTGCTCGATGAACTGGCGGTGGTGACTTTGATGCCGCTCGACGTGGCGGGGGTCGACGCGGCGCGCGGCCATCAGGCGCTCTTCCTCGCCGAAATGATAGCCGGCGTAGCTGCCCAGTTCAGCGAGGATGGCTTCGATAGTGGCTTCGTCTCCGGCGCCCTCGATCACCAGGATGGCGACGCGGTTGATCAGGTCGACGAGGTGGCGGTGCTGCTGGTCCACCGTGTCGAGGCCGGTGACGAAGCGCTGGTTCCAGACGAAGGGTTGCATTCTGTTTACTTTTGAAGGGTGGTAAGGCTGGAATACCGATCTATTCGATAGCGCTTTGAGTAACCGGCAAGTTTACGCGAAACGTGGTGCCCTTGCCCTCCTGACTTTCCACATCGATGCTGCCATGGTGTTTCTTGATAATGCTGTAACTGACCGACAGTCCCAGCCCCGTTCCTTGCCCCACCGGCTTGGTGGTGAAGAAGGGATCGAAAATCCGCTTCAGGTTCTCCGCCGCAATGCCCTTGCCATTGTCGGCAATCTCGATCCAGACTTGGTCGCCTTTGGTACCCGTACGAATGGTGATCGTACCTTTGTTCTCGATGGCGTGGGAGGCATTCACCAGAATATTCATGAACACCTGATTCAGCTGGAAGATCAGGCATTCCACCAGTGGCAGATCGCCGTATTCCTTCTTGATTTCGCACTTGTACTTGAGTTCGTTCCAGATCACGTTGAGCGTGCTTTCCAACCCCTTGTGCAGATCTTCCCGTGCCCACTTTTCCTCATTATCGACATGGGAAAAGTCCTTGAGATCCTTGACTATCTTTATTACCCGCTCGATGCCCTGACGGGTCTCTGCGAACAGAGATGCGACATCCTCCTTCAGGAAGGCCATATCCATTTTCGACCTCTTCGCACGGGCACGCTCCATGGCAGCGTTGGGCTCGGCGATCGTGGCATCCGCTTCTCCGTAAGCTTCGAGCAATTCGAGGAAGCCGCCGACATAGGACTGAAGCGTATTCATGTTCGAGTGAACGTAGCCTACCGGGTTGTTGATTTCGTGCGCCACTCCAGCGGCGAGTTGACCTATGGAAGCCATCTTTTCCGATTGCAGAAGTTGGTTCTGCGTGTCCTCCAGGCGGGTGTTGAGCTGGCGCTGGTATTCCAGAGCAGCAAGCAGTTCCTGTTCCTGTGATTTGCGTTGCGTGATGTCATGCGCTACTGCAAGCAGCCGTTCGCGGCCGTCTATGGATGCGCGCAGCATACTGATTTCCACCCAGAACGCTTCGCCATTCTTGCGCCGCGCGCGCCAGGGGAAAAACTGCGGTTCCCCACCAGCCGCGGCGGTCATCCTGGCCGACCACGCCGGGGGGTCATAGGGTGACAGGTTTTCGCTGATATCGGCCGGGGTCAGCCCCGCCACTTCGCTGCTGCCATAGCCGAACATGCTGAGCATGCGGGGATTGGCTTCGAGGACAGCGCCATCGTCCATATGCAGAATAATTATGGCATCCCTGATATTGTTGAAGATGGTGCGAAATCGCTGTTCGCTTCGGGCCAGGGCCATCTCGACCCGACGCACACGCTCGAACATGAACGCCGCGACCAGCATGATCAGCGGAATAACGCTGGCGGAATAGAGAAAAAGGCGGGAGGTGACCTGACCATAGACTGTTTCCTCGGCGAGCAGCGTGACCAAGGACAAGTCAGAGCCGGGAATTTGGCTTCTCACGGCAAGGCCGGTATCGACGAAAGAATTTCCACCGGGAAGATTGCCGGTCGGCGTCGGCTGGTTTGCAGGCAACTCAGCCAGCGCTTGTACCAGGTTTTCGGAAATTCTGGCTGGCGTCCCGTACGCGGGCAATTCCCGCCCCGTGGCCGATACCAGAACTTCCATGTAACTGCCCGTCGCGTCCGAAGGGATCAAGTCGCGGGAGAGCTGCCCAAGCTCGCCGACCGTGGCGACAATGCCACTGAATGCACCCTTGAACATCACCGGTGCGCTTACCACGATCCGTCGCAAATCCGGATCGAATAGCACTGCCGGTTTGATTCCTGCATCGACCGGCAAGGCGAATTCGCCCTTGTCGGGCGCCAGGTCCACGAGTACCCGTCTGGCTTCGTCGTACAGGACAACCCGATTGTAGATGCGCTCGCCGCGTAGATTGGCTCGCGCCAGTTGGTTGCGGAAGCGCTCCTCGATGGCATACAGATTGGCATTCAATCCATAGCGAAGCGACATGCCGAGCGCCTTGTTGATGAAGTAGTTGGCGACTTCGTGGGCTTCGGCCAAATCAACGGTACCGTTGCGGCGCTCGGCGATCAGGTCAGCCACTGCCGCTGCCCGTCGCTTACTGTCGGCGACAATGCGCATGTCGGCTTCGGTTCGCAGTTGAGCCTGAGACTGGAAGGCGTTTATCAACAGCACCAGAGAGTAAACGCAAAAGGCCGCCGCAACCGCGAGTGGCCACTGGCTGGAAAATTGGCGGAGAAATCCGACCTTCACCGCCGCCTATCGTTTCTTCGTAAAGAACTCTGGAAAGTACTGCCGAATACCGGGATAGTATTTATCCACGAGCTTATCGTAGCTGCCGTCGGCCTTGATCATGCGCAGATAGACATTGAAAGCGTCACGCAACTCAGGCGATGCCTGCGGAAATGCAGCAGCCAGATTTTGGGTTTCCGAGATAGGCCCCAGAATCTTGATCCTTCCGGCCCATTTCTGCAGGTCGAGGATGACGTCGGGAACGTCCAGCAGCGTCAGCTCCGCCTCCTCATTCAGCAGGGCTGGCACGATCTCGTTGAGATTGGAACTCTTGGTGTACGAACGTAGATCGAGTCCCCTACCCTTGAGGTCGTAATTTGCCGGGTCGATGCAGGTTCGTTCCATACCCAGCAGGCTCCTCTTGCCGATCATGGCCTTGGTTTCGGCAATGTCATTGGCAAGATTCGCACTGCCCTTGATGGGTATCAGCTTCGAGTTCGCCCGTGCCACCAGCAGTACTTGCGACGGAAAAGTCGGCGCCGAATACAGCAGAATCTTTTCTCGCCACGGCAGAATCGTGAATCCCGTGGCGATGATGTCGCCCTTCACCGGGAAGTTTCCTTCCAGAGAAACCTCGCCACCCTTGCGTGCCACATCCTTGCCCAACAGGTCGCGGATGACGCTGTAGAAATCGGAATACACGAGGCGATACTTGACACCGATATGCCTGGCGAACCCCTGCACCAGTTCCACATCGAATCCATCGCCCTCGCCGGTAACAAAGTTGGCATAGCGGATTCCGAGATGGCGGATTTCACCGCGTGCCTGAATATCCTTGAGATCAGCCGCCGCAACCTGGATCGCAAGACAGGCAAGGAGAACCGCCGAGAAGCTTCTGAATAGCATGTTCATGAAATTACCTCCGAGAAAGGCGTGCCGATCACTAACTGGAAACTCAATCCCTTCCGATTAAATATGGTATCTAGACCGGGCTTGGTCAAGGTTGCGATGAGTTCCGTGTTGTGACGAGTTTCGACTATCGCCTTCGGGGTGGTCGGCAATACCCGAAGGAATATCTGAATGAGTAAGCTGGTCGACACCTTCAGTCCCAAGGAGTAAAGGCATCGACCGGAACAAATGTCGACGCGCCCATCATCAGCGCGCCATTCCGAAGCCGCTGCATGGCAACGAGCCGCCGATGTGGCTGGGTCGACCTACGCCACCAAGAAGGACCTCATTGTCCAAACCGCGCCGCAGTCGAACGAACAAGAGTGCCGCAAAGACCTCCAGGCCGATCGGGAGCCGGAGGAGAAACCAACCCAGTCAAAGGTGTGCGCCAAGTACAAGCTTGACCACCTCATCATCAGGCAGTGTTCGGCATTGCCGACGCCTGCTATCGGGGCATGGCGAAGAATGGCGATCGCCTGCTGTCATGCCGCCGCTCGCGAATCTGTTGCTAGCCAGCCTGGATTTGGCTTGCATTCAAGGCGAGCAGGACGGCAGCTTTACGGGGCGTCCCCCCATGGCCCAAGGCCATTTCCTTCGGGGCAGGGGACTTCCTTCGGGGCGTCGCCCTGGCCTCCCTGGCGAGTCTCATAATGACGAAACGCCTCGCGCAGGCTTTCCAGCAAGGCCTTGTCGTCCCACGGTTTTTCCAGGAATTTGTAGATCTCGCCGCGATTCACCACCTCGGTGATCGACTTCAGGTCGGTGTAGCCGGAAAGTATGATGCGCACCGTGTCGGGATACATCTTCCGCACCTTAGCCAGGAATTCCGAGCCGGTGATTTCCGGCATGCGTTGGTCGGACATCACCACCGCCACCGGGTGAGCCGCGAGCAGCTCCAGTCCCGCCCGCGCGCTGGTGGCGGTGAGGATCCGGTAGCCTTCGCGGCGCAGCAGCCGTTGCAGGGCAGTCAGGATCGACGGCTCGTCGTCCACCAGCAGCAGGGCATGTCCCGGCAGTTCGGTGGCAGGCAACGCCAGTTCGCGCCCAGAGCGCAGCAGTTGCTCGAACTCGTCAGCGGGCAGCGGCTTGCTGAAATAGTAGCCCTGCATCTCGTCGCAGCCGCGGGCGCGCAGGAAACTCAGTTGCGCTTCGGTCTCCACGCCCTCGGCGATCACCGACAGCCCCAGGCTATGCCCCAGCGTGATGATCGCCTTGGCGATGGCCGCACTGTCGGGATCGGCGACGATGTCGCGAACAAAGGACTGGTCGATCTTCAGCCGGTCAAGCGCAAACCGCTTGAGATAACTCAACGACGAATAACCGGTGCCGAAATCGTCGATGGAAAGGGTGACGGACAAACCCTTGAGTTCCTCCGTGATGCCGACGAACCCCTCGGCATTGCCCATCGCCGCGCTTTCGGTCAGTTCCAGCTCCAGCAGGCTGGGATCGAGGCCGGTGTCGCGCAATATCTTGCCGGTCAAGGCGACTATATCCTGCACCTCGAACTGCCGCGCCGACAGATTCACCGCCACCGCCACCGTGTGCAAGCCCGCCGACCGCCAGGCCTGGTTCTGCGCGCAGGCCGTTCGCAGCACCCACTCGCCGAGGGGAACGATCAGGCCAGTCGCCTCCGCCAGCGGGATAAATTCCATCGGGGAAACCAGCCCGCGCAGCGGATGCCGCCAGCGCACCAGCGCTTCGATGCCGACGAGCGCGCCGTTGCGCAAACTCACTTGCGGCTGGTAGTGGAGCAGAAACTCGTCGCGTTCGAGGGCACGGCGCAGATCGTTTTCCAGGTTGAGATGCTCCAGCGAATGGGCGTTCATCTCGGCGGAGTAGAACAGGTACTTGTTTCCACCGGAAGCCTTGGTGCGATACATCGCCACCTGAGCGTTGTTCAACAGGATTTCGCCATCTTCGCCGTCCTTGGGCAGCACGCTGATGCCGACGCCGGCATAGAAGAACAGTTCTCTGTCGGCGAGGCGGAACGGCTGCGCCAGCGCCTCCAGGACGCGCCGGGCAAGATGGGCCGGCTCGTCCTCTTCGCCGACTTCGCCCACCAGCACGAATTCGTCTCCGCCCGAGCGTGCCAGCGTATCCGTTCCCCGCACCAACTGGCGCAGCCGCTCGGCGGTCTCGCGCAATACGCTGTCGCCGACGGCGCGGCCCAGGCTGTCGTTGAGTTCCCCGAAACGATCCAGGTTGAGCACCAGCACCGCCAGCTTCGTCCGTTCGCGCCGGCAGCGCGCCACTGCCTGGGTCAGGCGATCCGTCAGCAGATTACGGTTGGGCAGGCCAGTCAGGTCGTCGTAGTTGGTCTTGCGCTCGAGTTCCGACTGGTAAGCCTTGAGCTCCGTGACGTCCGAAAAGATCCCATCCGCATAGCGCACATGATCTTTTTCGTAGGTGAGGGTGGCTCTGTCGTGAAGCCATATCCATTCCCCGTCCTTTCTTTGGAAACGATACTCGACGTCGTATTGCCGGCCGTCCGTCATCAGCAGGGAAAACGCCTCGCTGACCCTGGCGGCGTCGTCGGGATGGACATTCCTGAACCAGAAGTCGCGCATGCCATAGACCTCCGCCGCCGCATAGCCGAGAATCCCGCCGACGTTGTCGCTGAGAAAGGTAGTCTTGCCATCCTGATCCGTGGTCCAGACAACGTCCGGGATGTTGTGCACCAGCGAGCGGAACTTTTCCTCCGATTGCCGCAGGGATTCTTCGGCTCGCTTGTGCTCGGCGCGGGCGCGCAAGGTCACGATGCCGAATGCCAGATCTCCCGACAGCTCTTCGAGCAGGCGCAGCTCAGCCGCGGTAAACACATTGGGCTCACTAGAATAGAGGGCGAGAAAGCCGAAGGCATTGACGCCGTCCTTGAGGGGAAGCGCGACACACGAGCGATAGCCGCGCTGCAAAGCACCGTCGCGCCAGGGAGCGGCCTCGGGATCGGCGGCAAAATCTTCGATACAGGCGCTCTCTCCGCCGCGGATGGCGACTCCGCCGGGACGGTGTCCCTGCTCAGTGTCCGCCCAGGTGAGGTTTGCCTGTTCGATGTACCCATCCTCCACCCCGGCCCAGGCGACAGGACGGATGGTCTTGGCGTCGTCGTTCTCGGCGTATCCCACCCAGGCCATACGATACCCGGCATTGTCGCAAACGATGCGGCAGATGTCGTTTAGCAGGGTCTGCTCGTCGACGGCCCGTACCAGGGTCTGGTTGCAGTCGCTGATGGCGCGCAGCTCCCGATTGGTACGGCGTAGCGCTGCTTCCGCCCACTTGAGTTCGGTCACATCCCGCGCCGCGGCGACAAGCCCCGCCACTTCCCCATTCGCGCCGTGGAAAATGCTGGCGTCGTAGAGCACCTCGGTAACCTTGCCTGAAACGTGGCGGATGGCGAGCGGATAGTTGGCGACCGTTCCTTGCCCGAAGACCTCCCGGAAACCGGCGTGGGCTTGCTCCGGGTCGGTGAAGTAGTCGGCGAAATCGCTGCCGATGAGTCTGTCGCGCGCCACCCCGGTGATGGCTTCGGTCGAGGCATTGACGTCCATGATCTTGCCGTCGGCGGCGATGGTGACCAGGGGATCGAGGCTGGCCTCGATCAGGCAGCGCGAATAATCCGCGCGGGCGCCGCGAAGCAGAGATTTCTTGGCTTCTGTTGTTACCTTCTCGCTCGCCATGAACGTGCCCTCAAGATCATGCAG
>JBAYJH010000073.1:0-17573 GCA_041665185.1 Sterolibacterium sp. | reverse complement strand
GGCGGGCTGATCGGCATGGCGCTGGCGGCGCAGGAGAATACGCCGATCACGCGGCTGGTGCTGAACGATGTCGGGCCGGTGGTGACCGCAGTGTCGCTACAGCGCATCGGCGAATACGTCGGCAATGACCCGCGCTTCGACAGCATCGAGCAGGCCGAAGCCTTTGTGCGCTTCGTCAGCGCCACCTTCGGCACCTTCAACGATGCGCAGTGGCGCCACTTGACCGAACATGTGGTGCGCACCGCCGCCGACGGCAAGATCGAGTTCCGCTACGATCCCGGCATCGCTGAGCCGGCGCGCAAACTCATGGCGGATGCCCAGGGCAAGGATCTGGAAATGTGGCCGCTGTATGAGGCGGTGCGCTGCCCGACCCTGGTGCTGCGCGGCGCCCAGTCCGACCTGTTGATGCCGGAGACGGTGGCGCAGATGGCCGAGCGCGGGCCGAAAGCGCGGACCGCCGAAATCCCCGGCGTCGGCCATGCGCCGATGCTGATGCATGAGGAACAGGTGGCCGTGGTGCGGGAGTTTCTGCTGGCCGGCTAGCCGGCCGGAGTCCCGCTAAGCCTGCGTCGGCGCGTCTGGCAGCGAGGCGAGATAGCGCCCGCTGATGAATTCCTCGACGGCGCGGGTCAGCGCGTTGCCCTTCAGGCTGCCAGCCAGATCCCTGGCCTTGGCGAGGAACTCGTCCTGGCCGATGCCGGCGGCCTGGGCGACATCCAGCCACATCGAGCGGTCCGGCGATAGCGCCACGTCCTTGGGCATGGCCAGGCCCTCGCGCTCCCAGCGTTCCCGCCAGGCGGCCGGCACCACCGCCGGATCGGGGCCGCCGGCGGACCAATCCGGCATCTGCGCCGAATCCGCCGCGGGCGCCAGGGCCGGATCGTCGATCGACAGCTTGGCCATGGCGATGGAGACATCGAGTTGCCGTTGCACGTCGGCTTCGTTCATGGGCTTTTCCCAGCCGCTCAACTGTAGGCGCATGCTCAGGTTCATCAGCAGGTTGAAGCGCTCGGACTGCGCCGGCGTGGCGTGCTGTAGTCCGGCGGCGCGGATGCCGTCCATCTCGTGGTGAAAGTCGTCCAGCAGCTTCTGGTTTTCCGGCAACAAGGGCAGGTTCGACGGGCCGTTCGCGCTGATCCCGCCATGCGTCTTGATGTCGTCGAGCCGCGCTTTCGCCTCGTCGAGCACGTCTGGCGGAAAGTCTTTGCTGAACCAGTTGGCGATGAAATCCGGCACCTTGATGCCGGGCTGGACGCCGCCGTCGCTTTTTGCCGCCTCGCGCGCCGCGGCGGAAATGTTCACCGTGCTGCGGGCGGCGCTGTCGCCGGAGCTTGCGACGCTGGCGGTGTTCGGGCGCGACTGCGCCGCCAAGGCACGATAGAGGTTGGCGCTGGACTGGACTGCGGGGATGGAATTCATGATCACCTCGGATAACGGCAAGAATTGCCGCGAATTTGGACGTATCCGGGGTAACGCAATAAGCGTGCGCGCCAGTTAGGGCGGAATTCCGGCCGTTACAGCGTCGCTTCCACTTCCGTAAAAGCCGCATCTAGCGCCGCGACGATCAGGTCGATTTCCGCCTCCTGGATCACCAGGGCCGGCGACAGGATGATGTTGGAGCCCGAGCAGCGCACCATCGCGCCTTGGCGGTAGGCGGCGCGGGCGACCTTGGCGGGCAGGTCGGCGCCGCGCGGCAGGGCGGCCTTGCTGTGTTTGTCGGCGACCATCTCGATGCAGACCATCAGGCCTTTGCCGCGCACTTCTCCCACGGTCTTGAACCTGTTCTCGAAGGTTTTCAGCGCGGCGATCAGGCGGGCGCCCTGTTTGGCGGCGTTGCCGGGGATGTCTTCGCGCTCGAGGATGTCCAGCGTCGCCAGCGCGGCGGCGGCGGCGATCGGATGGGCGCTGTAGGTATAGCCGTGAGTCACCGCGCCGATGCCCGGATCGGCGGCGGCGTAGGCGTCCACCACCTTGTGGTTCAGGGTGGTGGCGCCGAGCGGCACGTAGCCCGAGGAGATGCCCTTGGCCAGGCACATGATGTCGGCCTGGACGCCCCACAGGCGGGTGCCGAACAGTTCGCCGGTGCGGCCGAAGCCGGTCACCACCTCGTCGGCGATCAGCAGCACGCCGTATTTGTCGCAGACCTGGCGCACCAGCGGCCAGTAGTTGGGCGGCGGCACGATCACGCCGCCGGCGCCTTGCACCGGTTCGGCGATGAAGGCGGCCACGGTATCGGGCCCCTGGAACTGGATCTCGCGTTCGAGCAGTTGCGCGCAGATTTCGCCGAGCCTGACCGGATCGTCGGTGTAGGGATTGCGGTACAACCATGGCGTGTCGACGTGGAAGCAGCCCGGCAGCAAGGGCTCGTAGGGGCGGCGGAAATTGGTGTTGCCGTTCACCGACATGCCGCCGAAATGCACGCCGTGGTAGCCCTGGCGCAAGGAGATGAACTTGCAGCGGTCGCCCTGGCCTTTGATCTTCCAGTATTGCCGGGCGATTTTCAGGGCGCCCTCGACCGCGTCGGAGCCGCCGTTGGAGAAGAACACCGCCGCCACGCCGTCCGGCGCCATCATCTTGACCAGGCGGGTGGACAGTTCGATGGCGCGGGCATGGGTGGTGCCGCGAAAGGCGTTGTAGAAAGGCAGCTCGTCCATCTGGGCAATGACGGCGTCGCGGATTTCGCGGCGGCCGAAGCCCAGGTTGGCGCTCCATAGTCCGCCCACGCCGTCGACCATCTTGTGGCCGTCGACGTCCCAGATCCACACGCCGTCGCCCTTGACGATGATGTCGGGCGGATTGCTCTGCATGGCTTTCGGGAAGGCCATCGGATGCCACAGGTAGCGGGCGTTGTTGTCCTTGAGGTAGGCGGGGTCGAATGTCATGGCTTGGTCTCCGTTGGATGAACTTCCGTCGCGCCCAGCCGGAGGCGGGACTCGATCGCCCGGCAGCATCCGTCCGGATCGCGCAGGTCGAAGAACTGCGTCTGTAGGCCGCAGGCGTGCGCGCCGAGGATGTTGCGCATCTGGTCGTCGACGAACAGCAGCCGCGCCGCCGCCAGGCCCATGCCTTCGGCCGCCGCCCGGTAGGCGCGCGGGTCGGGTTTGAGTATCTGGCTGTGGCTGCCGTCGATGACCACGGCGATCTCCCGCATGATGTCGAGCCGGTCGAGGAAGGCCTGGCCGTAGAACAGTTCCAGTTCGTTCGAGAGGATGCCGACCTTGATACCGGGGCCTGAAACGCGGCGCACTAGTTGCAAGATTTGCGGCCGCACCGCGGCGTTGGGATCGGTGTGGCGGATGCGTTTCAGCAATGCGTGCATGTCCCAGCCATCCTCGCCGCAGGCCCGGCCGACCTGCGCCGCGCGTTGCGCCCAGTAGTCGCGCTCGCCGATTTCGTCGCGCTGCATGGCCTGCCAGAGTTCGTCGCCGGCCGGGTCCAACGGGCCGAGCCAGGTCAGGGTGCCCGGCGGCAGGCCGAGCGTGGCTTCGGTGTCGCGATGCTTCTCGAACAGCGACCAAGTGATGACGCTGCCGAAATCCAGCAGCAGGCCGGCCGGTGGCGTATATATGGACGGACTCGGCATTATGGGTGCCGATCCCGTGCGGGCACACCGGGTACCACGACGCCGTCGCGCACCCAGGCATCGAATACTTCGAGAGCCGCGTCGCAGAACGCCGCATCGTTGATATGGGCATCGAGGTCGATCAGGCGCACCGGCGGCCGGACTTGCGCGCGCAGTTCGTCGAGGAAGGCGGCGAGTCCCGCCGCGTCGTGCAGCGCGGCGCCGGTCCGGTCCCACTCTTGCACGCCGCACCGGGGCAGGAGCAGGGCGGTCGGGCCGGACGCGCCGGCCAGTTGTTCGGCGATGCGGCGGGCCGTGGCGCGCCGTTCCTCGGGGGTCGCCATGACGGAGGCGATGAGGCGATTGTGGGCGTGGCACGGCCGCTCCGCGTAGGGTGGCGGCAGCGGCTGCCAGGCCGGCAGGTCGATCATGTCGGCCGCGCCGGGGGCGACGAGCTGCGGGATGCCGGCGCGCCCCGCGGCTTGCAGCCGGTCGGCGCCCGAATTGACCACCGAGCCATGCACCTGGTTGCTGATCTCTTGCAGGCTGAAGTCCATCACCGCCGCGAACTTGCCTTGCGCGGCGAGGGCCTCGAAGGCCCGTCCGCCCATACCGGTGGTGTGGAAGACCACGACTTCGTAGCCGCGCGCCTCCAGCGCCGGCTTGAGGCCGACCATGTAGCTGAGGCAGCTTTTCCCCAACGAAGTGATGGCCACCAGGGGGCGCGTATAGCGCGGCTCGGCGGCGGCGCGGCAAGCGCCCAGCACGGCCCCCGCGGCCTGGCGGAGCACCGCCCGGCACACCGTGTTGAGGCCATACAGGCCGCCGGCCCAGAGCATCATCATCAGGTCGGGAGCGATGCGCGCGGGCGGGATCAGGTGCGAGAAGGCGATGGTGGAGACCACCAGTTTCGGCGTGCCCAGCGGCAGGGCGGCGGCGACATCCAGCGCCAGGTCGGTGCCCATGGTGCCGCCGAGGATCAGCACGCCCTGTACCCGTCCGTCGTCGTGGAGACCGCGCGCCAAGCGGGCGGCGCCCTCGGCCATTTTGCTCATGGCCAGATTCTCGTCGCCGCCGGCGGCGATTTCCGCCAAGGTGCTTTGCGCCGCCGCCGCGACTTCATGGTTGCCGATGTCGGGCAGCAACGACGGGGCGCCGAGCACGCCCACGTCCATGATCAGGGCCGCGCCGCCGGCGGCGGCGAGGCAGTCGCGGACGAAACCCAGTTCTTCCGATTTGGTGTCGCAGGTGCCGATCACCAGGACGCAGGGGCCGCTGAGGCCCTGGCGCGGGCTAGCCGAAGAATCCGTCATGTGTCTACTTGGCGATGGAACAGAATTTCACGTCGGTATAGCCCTGCAGGCCCTCCGGGCCGCTCTCCTGGCCGTGGCCGCTTTCCTTCCAGCCGCCGAAGGGGGTTTCCGGCTGCGATACGCCGTAGTGGTTGATGCCGACCATGCCGGCTTCGAGTTCCTCGCCGAGGCGGTGCGCGGTTTCGAGATCGTGGGTGAAAGCATAGGCGGCCAGACCGTAGGGCAGCGAATTGGCGGCGGCGATGGCCGCGTCGAGCTTGTCGAAGGATTGCAGCACGGCGATCGGGCCGAAAGGTTCTTGCCGCATCACCTGTGCTTGCGGCGGCACTTCGGCGAGCACCGTCGGCGCGTAGAAAAAGCCGCTGTCGCCGAGGCGCCGTCCGCCGCAGAGCAGTTTGCCGCCGCAGGCCACGGCGTCGTCGACCAGCCGCTGCATGTCGTCGAGACGCCGCGCATGCACCAGCGGACCCATCGCCACGCCTTCGTCCAGGCCGGAACCGACCTTGATCGTCCCGGCGCCATGGACGAATGCATCTCGGAACTCGGCGAATTTCGCCGCATGCACGTAGAAGCGCGTTGGCGAAACACAGACCTGGCCACCGTTGCGATATTTGGCGGCAACAGACGCCTTCGCCGCCTGTTGCGCATCGGCGTCCTGGCAGACGATCACCGGCGCATGGCCGCCCAACTCGGCGGTGTAGCGCTTGATGCCTTGCGCCGCCAGCAGGCCTAGCTGCCGGCCGACGGCCACCGATCCGGTGAAAGAGACCTTCCTGATCGCCGGCGCGGCGATGAGATGAGCCGAGACTTCGGCGGGCCGGCCGCACACCATATTGAGCACGCCGGGCGGCAAGCCGGCGTCGTGGAAGGCGCGGACGAACTCCAGGCAACTGGCCGGGGTCTCCTCGGCCGGCTTGATGATGATGCTACAGCCGGCGGAAAGCGCGCCGCCCAGCTTGCGCGCCGGCAGGTTGGCCGGGAAGTTCCACGGGGTGAAGGCGGCGACTGGGCCGACCGGTTGCCGCGACACCACCTGGGACAGGATGTTGGCGCTGCGCGGCGGCACGCCCCGGCTATACAAGCGCTTGCCCTCTTCGGCGAGGAAATCGATGATCTCGGTGCTGAGCAAGACTTCGCGCAAAGCCTCCGGGTAGGGCTTGCCCTGCTCCAGGGTGAGCGCGCAAGCGATGCCGGGGGCGCGTTCGCGCACCAGTTGCATGGCCCGGGAGATGATCTTCTGGCGTTCCAGCGCGGCGGTTTTCTTCCACACCGCGTAGCCTTTTTCCGCCGCCGCCAGGGCCAGGTCGAGTTCGCTGGCGCCGGCCAGGGGCAGCAGCGCCAGCGGCGCTTCGTCGGCCGGATTGATGACGGGGATTTCGCCGCCCGATGCCTGGGGCAACCATTGCCCGTCGATGTACAGCGCCAGTTTTGGATATTGCTTTTGGTTCAAGAAGGGATTCCTTTTCAGAGAGGGGCTTGGATTTCGTCGCGGTGGCGGGCACGCAGCACCAGGCCGTAGGCGGCGCCCAGCGCCAACCAGGTCAGGCCGACTTGCAGGGCGAACTCGCTCATGCCGGAAAGCACCGCGATCACCACCACCAGGCCGAGCACGGGTACCACCCAGTGCAGGAACACCTGGCTGGACTTGCGGCGCAGGCCGAAGTGCGCGATGACCGACAGGTGCAGCAAGGCGAAGCCGAGCAGGGCGCCGAAATTCACGATGGAGGTGAGCTCGTCGATCTTGTCCTGCATCGCCAGCGCCACCGCCAGCGACAGGGCGGAGGTGACCAGCATGCTGACGTGGGGCGTGCCGTATTTCGGATGAACCCGAGCCAGCAGATGCGGCAACTGGCGGTCGCGGCCCATGGCGAAGAGCACCCGGGCCACGCCGGCCTGCATCGGCACCGGGTTCGACAAACCGTTCACCAGCGCGATCACCCAGGCCATGAAGGCGGCGAAGGAGGCGCCGATGGCCCAGTCGGCCATCTCGAAGGCGGCGGCGGCGGGCTCCTTGACCTGGATGCCCGGCATCAGGTTGCCGATGATCCACATTTCCAGCACGAAGATCGTCGTCGTCACCGCCAGCGCGCCGAGGATCGCTCGTCCCACCACCTTGCCGGCATCGCCACGGGTTTCCTCGGTGAGCGTGGAGATCGCGTCGAAGCCGAGGAAGGACAGGACGCAGATGGAGGTGGCGCTGAAGATTTTGCCGGCTTCGAAAAGCGCGGGGTCGTATAGGGGCCGCAGGGTCAGCGCGCCGTTGCCCTTGCCGGCCTGTAGCGCCATCACCGCCAGCACCAGCAGCGCCGCCAGCATCACCGCCTGGAGGGCCAGGAAAGCGAAGTTGGCGCGGGTGGTGACGCGGATGCCGAACCAGTTGATGGCGAGAGTGGCGCCGAGGGTCAGGACGATCCACACCCAGCGCTCCACCTGCGGCAGCAGCGTGCTCATGGCGATCGACGCCAGCACGTATAGCAGCGCCGGGATCAGCAGGTAATCGAGCAGGATCATCCAGCCGGCGATGAAGCCGGCATAGCGGCCCAGGCCGAGGCGGGCATAGGCATACACCGAGCCGGCGTGCGGCACTTCCTCGGTCATGGTGGCGTAGCTGCGCGCCGTGAAGTACATGCACAGCGCGCCCAGCAGGTAGGCCAGCACGATCAGGCCGCCGGACGCGTCCCAGACGAAGCCAAGGGTTGACAGCGGGGCGATCGGCGCAATGTAGGCCAGCCCATAGGCGAGCAGATCCCAGTAACCCAGGGTTTTCCGCAACTGCTCAGGCTTGGCTGGGGCCGCTGTCATACGCCTTCTCGATTGAAGTTGCACTACCGCCGGCAGGAGCGGCCGGTCGTTGCGCCTTGCGCAGGGTCTCGGAAGGAAGTTCGCCGAACATCTTCCGATAGTCGCTGGAGAAGTGGGAGAGATGCCAGAACCCCCACCGGGCGGCGACGTCCTGGACGCGTGCGGTTTCGGGATCGCCATGGCGCAATTCGCGCCGTGCGCCGTTGAGCCGAATCCCGCGCAGATACTGAATCGGATTGATATTCAAGACGTCCTGGAAACAGTATTGCAGGGTGCGCCGGCTGATGCCGAGGACTTCCACCAGTTCGGCCACCGTGACCAATTCGTCGACGTGGGACAAGGTGTAGTCCCTGGCGCGTTCGACGATAGCCTTGCGCGCATGGTGCGTGGGCAGGGCCGTCGGGCCGAAGGTCGCCGACTGGGTCGATGCCAGCAGGTGGCCGAGCAGGGCCGAGCTCAGGGTTTTTTGCACCTGGGCGTGGCCGAGCAGGGTCGGGTTGCTGTCGATGGCGTCGAACAGGTTGCGCAGGAAGCAGCGCAGTTCGCCGAAATGCCGGGACTCGACCATGACGGTCGGCAGTTGGGGCGCCGTTCCGCGTGCATTGCCATGGTCGGTCGAGTGGATGAAGTTGTCGAGTTGTTTGCGGCAGATCGCGATGCCGACGACATCGAGTTTCCTGGGCGTGAGCAGGGTGAACTCGGTATTGCTGTCGAACGAAAAGATCCCGCCATGCGGCAGCGGTTGATCGCAGAAGGCGCCGCTGCCTTCCATCGCCAGCGGGATTCCAAAACTAAGCGATCCGTCCCAGCAACTTCCCTTCTGGATCACCGACTGGTTGGTGGTTTCCCGGAACAACTGGATGTCGTTGAACCACGCATCGACCAGGCCGCCTTGAAACCGGCCGGCGCTCAACTGTTCGTAGCACTGGTCCCAGTCCCGCAGATTGTCGGCGTGTTCGTCCGCGTCCTCGGCCAGGTACTTTCGGTAGGAATATGCGGCGGCGCTTTTGGTGTAATCAGGGAAGGAGTTTCCGTCTTGCGCTTCGGCAAGCATCGCGGTCAGCATGATTCAACCTCCTTTCCGATGAGCGGCGGTTCCGGGCGTGGCCGATACATGAGTGGCGATGCCAGGCAATGGATACTGGATACAATCCGTCCGCCTAAGATACCAGAGATATCTGACGCATAAAATATATCACGATGAAATATGCCGGCGGCGGCTCGACGTGTAACCCGGCTTTCGGGGGGTCTCAAGCGGACCTCTCGCGCGTTCAAGGTTTCCCCGTGACCACTTCGGGGTAGTAGCACATGTGTCCGGTCGCGCAGTGCTCGGGACTCTTGCGCAGGCCGCGCGCAAACTCGGCGACGTCCGCGGCGCCGCCGTCGGCCAACGCCCGGTCCAGGGTCCGGCGCACCAACCCCAGGCTGGCCAGCTTGCGCGCGGTGGCGCCTTCGCGCCCGGCGATCTTGATCGCGGCGATGCCGGCGGCGCGCAGGGCCGGAATGGCGCATAGCCCGCAGGGCCCCCACGGCAGTCCCTCGGGCGTCAGCGAGAAGCCGTTGGAGAAGCGGTACCACAGCCATTTCTTGTAGGCGACCTCGTTGTCGCGCAGGCGCCGCTCTTCATCCTCATTCATCGCGCGACCGTCGCGGCGGTAGTAGCGGGTCTCGTAGTTGTCCAGGCAGATCGGGCCGCCGAGTTTTCCCGGCAGGTGGATGGTGTGGCAGACGCCTTCCTCGAAGACGCAGCCGTCATTGAGAATGAACACTTCGAATTCGATTTCCGGAACTGCCGCCGCCATGGCCGCAGCTTCGGCGATGCTGACATCGCGCGGCAGGATGACGCGCCGGATGCCGAGGCTCTGGTAGAGGCGGGCGGCCTCGCCGTTGCGGCAGGAGGCGACGGAGCTTAGGTGCAGGCGGTAGCCGGGCAGGGCTTCGGCGAGCGCCATGATCAAGCCGATGTCGGCGACGATCAGCGCATCGCCGCCGAGGTCGCGGAAGCGCCGGGCGACGTCGACCAGGGCGAGAACCTGTTCGGCAGTGTAGTGCTGGGCGTTGAGCACCAGCGACATCCTGCCGCCGCCGGCGTGCGCCAGGGCCACGGCGGCGTCCAGATCCGCATAATTGTCGAGGTTGCCGAAGATGCGGCGATTGGCGTTGGCGGTCTTGAAGCTGTCGACCCATTCGCGCGGCAGGATGCCGCAGTAGAACTCATCGGCGCCGGCGGCTGCAAGTGGCGCGACTTCGGTGACGCGGCTGATGGGAGTGACGATGTTCATGGGTGAATCCTCATTCTCCGTGCACCACGATGCGCTGCAACGAGCCCTGCGCCACCGCCGCGGCCGCGGCCGCCGACATGGCTCGGGTGTGGCGGTAGAAGAGGGTATTGCCGCGCTGCCGGGTCTCAAGGTCGGCATCCTTGCCCGGCCGCTCGCTGGTCGCGGCGTAGCTCAGGCATTCGCGCTGGCATTCGCGTCCAGGCGCATAGCGTTGTTCGATCGGCAGCGACAGCGAGCCGATCTTGCACAGCCGGCCCTTGCTGACGTAGGCATAGGGCGCATGCAGCGCGGCGCTGATGCCCAGCCCGGAGAACAGCTGCGGCACGGCGTAGGGCGGCAGGTCGAGTTCGATGCGGACGACGGCCAGCCGGTCGAGCAGGGCGTGAAAGGAACGCCCGCCCAGGCCGTGCGGGTAGAGGCCGGCCCAGACGGCGTTGTCGAGGCGCGGATCCTTGATCATCTTGCACAGCAGGCGTCCGGCGGCAAGGCGCAGATGCGGAAATTCGCGCCGAGCGAAGCTGGCGACGCCCCAATCATTGACGACCAGTTCGTTGCCCTCCGGCAGCAGGGGCAGGATCTCGCGCAGGCGCTCGATCACCCCGTCGCAGGCAATCGGCGTCAGCAGGGTCAATTGGCGCTGGGCGTCCTTGACCAGAGCCAGCGCGCGTTTGAGCACCTGCGCCGCCGGCAGCAGGAATTCGCAAAATTCGCTGCCGAAATAGTAGTGCCGCGGCGCGATGCCGGCGAGCAGGGCCGCGAGTGGATCGTCCTCTCCCAGGCTGGTCCGCCAGGCTGTCGCTTCTCCCGGCGCCCCCTCAATCCAGCGCTTCAGCTCGGGGTAGCTGTCGACGGCGACGGCGGCTTCCAGCCCGTTCATGCGCTGCGCCGCTCCGGGCCGTGGTAGCGGCACTGCGCCCGCAAGGCCGGCCGGATCGCGTGCGGTGCCGTGCCCTGGCTCAGGAGGCGGGCGATGCGCGCCGAGAGGCGTGCCGCCGCATAGCTGGCGCCGCCGCTGCGCGCATCGCCGGCGCTGGCGAAGGGGTGGGCGCCGAAATCGGCGTTGGCTCCGTCCAGCCAGGAGATCTCGGCCTCGGCGCAGCGTGCGTCGCCGCTCACGGCGATACATTGCGGGTGGGCGGCGGGAAACACCGGTGCGCCTTGCGCCGGCGCCGACGCCACCAGGATCACGCCGGCGGCCGAGGCGCGTTCGCAGGCGAGGCGTAATCCCGCATCGGCCCGGCGCACGCCGACGCTCATATTGATCAAGGCGGCGCCGCTGGCCACCAGCCAGGCGATGGCGGCGGCGACCCGCTGCGGCGAACTGGTTTGCGTCGCCGCGAACACCTGGGCGACCAGCAGGCCGATGTCGCCGCCCTGTTCAAGGAGCAGGCCGGCGATCCGCGAACCGTGCCCCAGCAAGTCCTCGCCCGGTTCGCTTGAGCGCACGCCCTGGCCGTCGTCGGGAGCGAAAGCGCGCATCGCGACGATGCCCGGTGGCCCGCCAGCAGCGACGCCGCTATCGACGACGCCGACCAGTATCGGTTGGCCGTTCAGCGCGGCCTTCATTGCGGCGCGATCCGCAGACGGCGGTCGGCAAGGGTCGCGATCAGGTCGAATTGCGCCGCCGGCAGGGGACGGTGGCTAACGACGATGCGCGTGCGGCCGGCGAAAAGCTGGTCGATGGCGGCGCGGATATCCGCGTCCATCCCGGCGTCGAGTCCCGATGTGCTCTCGTCGAGAATCAGCACGCGCGGCTGCATCAGCAATGCCCGCGCCAAGGCGATGCGTTGCCGCTGGCCGCCGGAGAGCGCGGCGCCGCGCTGGCCAACTTCGCTGTCGAGACCTTGCGACAACTGCGCCGCGAACTCGTCCACGCGCGCCAACCGCGCCGCCTCCCGCACTTCGGCGATGTCGGCATGGGGACGCCCGTAGCGGATATTGTCGGCGATGCTGGCGGAGAAGAGCACCGCATCCTGGGCAACCACCACCACGGCGCGACGCAGCTCGGCGACATCGAGCCGGCGCAGATCCACTCCGTCGAGCAGGATGGCGCCGTGCTGCGGGTCGTAGTGCCGCTGCAACAGGTCGACCAGGGTGCTCTTGCCGGCACCGGACGCCCCTTGCAGGAGCAGCTTGCTGCCCGCCGGGATGACCAGGCTCGTATCCACGAGCACCGTTGTGGCGTCCGGGTAGGCGAAGGAAACCCCGGCGATCTCGACGCGGCCGCCTCCGCTGGGCGGCAGGCTCAGCGGCTGCGCCGGTGCCGCCACCACCGGTCGCGCACTGGCCAGTTCGGCGACGCGATCGAGGCTGACGCGGGCGCGCTGTAGGGACACATACATGCCGAGCAGCGACTGTAGGGTGCCGCTGGCGCGCTGTACGTAGCTGGCGAACGCAATCAGCCCGCCCAGGGTCAGCGGTGCCTGGCCGCGCAGGGATTGCGTGCCGAGAACGAAAATGCCGACGGTACCGAGGGCGAGCAGAAAGCCCGGCACGGCGCCGGCGGCGTAGCCGACCAACTGGAGGCGCAGGGTATCCTCGCGCAGACCGCGATGCAGACCGGTCAGCGCCCCACCTTCGTGGATCTGTCCGTTGTACGACTGAACGCTCTTGGCGGCGCCCAGCACTTCGAGCAGGAAGGCGGCGATGCCGGCGCCGCGCTCGCGCGCGTTGCGGCTGAGGCGCTCGATGCGCGGTCGCAGTGCCCGGAGGAAGATGGCGTTCAGGACCAGGAGCAGCAGCATGATGCCAGTGAGGGGCGGGCTGAGCTGGTAGAGGATCAGCAGGGAGCCGATCAGCAGCACGCTGTTGTTGGTTGCCGAGAGCAGCAGGTCGAGCGCGAAGCGTTGCATTTCGGCAATGTCGCTGTCCAGCCTGACCATCAGGTCGCCTTGGCGGGTGCGTGCGAAGAATTCCGGCGACAGCGTCAGCAGGTGGGCGAACAGCGATTCGCGCAGTCCGTGCAGGATGCGCGCGGAGGTGTCGACATAGAGCAGCCGGGTGCTGGCGCCGAGGAACAGGGCGGCGAACGCCAGCGCCACCATGAAGCCGGCTACCTCAAGGATCATCCGGTCGTTGTCGGCGAGCAGGCCGTCGTCGATCAGTTGCTTGGTCAGGTAGGGCTGGGCGAGACCGGCGCCGACCGCGGCCAGCGACAGCAACATGACCAGGGCCAGCCTGGGCAGGGCGGGGCGCAGGAAGCCGGCGAACCAGCGCAGCGTCTCCCGGTGCTGCGTGGCGGTCGCTGCGCCACGCGACCCGCTGCGCCATGGCGCAGCGCAAGACTGCGTCCCGGCCAAGGGTTCCCCGCTCAATGGCTGAAGAGGCGCATCGAAGCCGTCGCCTGGTCGGAGTCACCGGGCATGCGTATGGTCTGCAAGTGCTTCAGGCTGCTGGCGTCATAGAAGGCCACCAGCGGGCCGGCGCCGCCGAGATAGAGTTCCTTGCCGTCGCGCGAGACGTTGACGTTGTAGAAGGTTTGCTCGAGGTCGACCCGCTTGAGCAGTTTGCCTTGCCTGGCGTCGACCCGCGACAGCGTCGAATAGACGGTGTACACCTCGTTGCGTTTCACCGGGTTGACCGTCGATGAGAACAGCACCACCGAGGTGTTCTCGAATTCCTTGTAGGCGATCTTGTCGGTCGCCAGATCCAGCGTGTAGATCCCCGACTTCATGGCGTCCGGGGCTTCCGGCTTGCGGTCGGTGCGCGCCACCACGTAGGGGAAGGAGAGGATCTTGGAGGCGTCCCACAGTGGCCAGACGGCAAGGGCGTCCGGCTCGCCGAGATTCTTGCGTGCCCAGTGGCGGATCGGGTGCTTGCCGAGCACGTCGCCGGTCTTCGGATCCATGATCACCGCATCCCAGCTCATGGCGTAGAGGCGGCTGCCGTCGGTCGAGTAGGCCAGCAGCGTGGTCCGCCGGGGGGCCGGAAAACTGCGCAAGGGCTTGGCGCTCAGGCCGGCCGTGGCATCGTAGATGGCGACGTAAGTGTCGAGCACCCGGTATTCGCCTGACAGTATTTTCACCGGGTCAATGTAGATCGCCACTTCCTTGCCGTCCGGGCTGACGTCGAAGGCGAAGGTGCACTTGCCGCGCGTGTCCGATGTCGACAGATCGGCGCGGAACACTTCCTTGCCACTATCGACATCGATGCCGGAAACGGTTTCCCAGTGGTTATGCAGGACATAGACCGTCTTGCCGTCGGGCGACACGACCAGGGTGCCCGGGGTGTTGCCCGGGCGCGAACGCGGCAGCGGATAGACCTTGTCCACTTTGCGCGCCGCCACGTCGATGAAGACCAGCTTGTTGGAGTGCAGGGCGGTGACGAGGTAATCCTTGGCGCTGGCGGGTCCGGCGGCGGCGCAGATGGCCAGGGCGGCGACCGTAATCCGCCGAAGACAGGCGCAAGGCGTGTTGCTCATGATCTTCCACTCCTGGTCGGCATCATTTCGGAAACACGGCCTGTAGGGCGCGCCAGTCGCGCGCCGCATTGTCGTTGCCGACGCCCCAGTCGGTGTAGGTGTTGAGCGTGTCGGGCACCTGCACCGGCCACCAGCAGGGATCGGCGCAGCCGTAGAGATCGGCCTCCATCGGTTGGCAGAGGCCGGCGACGCCGCCGAAGGCATCGACCTCCCAGCCTGGGTCGAATACGGTGGTGCAGCCGACCGCGGCCGCCGCCATGGTGACGACTTGGCCAGCGGCGGGCGCCGCCTGCGCCTGGACCAGCGCGGCGGCCTTCTTGTTCAGTGGTTTCATGTGGTTCATCGCTAGGTTCTCCTGGTACCGATGTGCTGCTTGAAGAATCCGGGGTTCTTGTCCAGCAATTCGACGTAGCCGGCCAGGCCGAAATCCACCCACTCGCGCATCAATTCGCAGTAGTGGCGGGTCGGCGCCAGCGCGTCGCCGTAGCGCGCGTAAGACTCGTGGTAGCAGCCGCCGGCGCAGAGGTTGCGGATGCGGCAAACGGCGCAGCCATCCGGGAGATCGGCGGCGGCGGCGAGGAAGTGGCGCAGCCGGTCCTTGGCGATACCATCCATGACGTTGCCGAAGGCCGGCAATGCGGAACCGGCAAAGCGGTGGCAGAGTTGCAACTCGCCCTGGCCATCCAGCGCCAGCAGGCCGACGCCGGCGCCGCAGGGCAAGGCCTTGCGGCTGCCGGCATGGAGTTCCGCCAGCATCTGGTGCAGGTTGGCGAAACCGATGTTGCGGCCGGCGATGGCGGCAGCGAGGTAGCGCCGTCCCAGTGTTTTCAGGCCGGCGAACACTTCGGCGAGTTCGGCCGGGGAGAGGTTGGCCTGGTGATCCTGGCTGGTCGTCACCGGCGCGAAACCTACTTCGAAGAAACCCATCTCGTCCTTGAGGTGGCTGTGGATAGCGACGACGTCGGCCCCTCCGGCCGACAGGGTGACTCGCGCGCCCACCGGGCGCGAGCGGTAGCGCGCCAACAGCATCCTCGCCTTGGCCGCGACCAGGTCGTAGCTGCCCTGATCAGTCAAGGTTCTGCGCCGGCGGTCGTGGATCTCCTTGGGACCGTCGATGCTGATCGAGATGCCGAAACGATGGCCGTCGAGGAAGTCTATGATTTCTTCGTTGAGCAGGGTGGCGTTGGTGGTGATGGTGAAATTCACTTGCTTGCCCGCCGTGGCGCAGCGCGCTTCCGCGTAGTCGACGATGCCGCGGATCAGTGGCAAATTGGTCAGAGGTTCGCCGCCCAGGAAGGCGAGATTGACCTCGGCGCGCTTGGCGCTCTCGGCGAGCAGCAGGTCAACGCCACGGCGGGCGGTCTCCGCGACCATCTTGCGGGCGCCTCCCGGCGTCGTCAGATCTTCCTTGTAGCAATAACCACAGGCCAGGTTGCAGCCGCTGCTGACGCTCAGGACCAGGGTGTTGAGCGGATGATCGGCGAGCTCGATCGCGGGGGCGGGCGTCACCCGCGCCGGATCCTCCCTCAGTATGGCGAGGTCGCGCAGGTCTTCCACGGTCTCGGCGACCTGCGCCGGCGATAGGCCGGTCCCCGAGCGGGCCGAGATCCACTCGCGCATCTCAGCCGCGGTGACCGGGGTGACCGAGGTGACGTATGGCCGCGCTTTGAGGAAGTCCAGCACTTCCTCGCCGACGCTGTCCAGTTCGAACAGGGCGCTGGTCGGCAGATGGAATAGCACCCGCCGTCCGCCGAGATGGATGTCGTGGAAGCTGCCTGAGTCGAGGTAGAGCGCGCCTGGCATCGAATTCTCCCTGTTCAACGCAGCGGCGGATCGACCCAGCGCTGCACCGTGACGATCAGTGGCGCCGTTGCCTTGACCCGGCGCTTGCCGTCGGCGACCGTCGCCGTCACTGTCAAGTCGCCGGTGTTGTTGGTGCCGAACTTGCGCTTGGGATTGGGTCCGGCCGGCGCCGGCACGAACAGGCCGTTCGCTTCAAGCGTGCCGGCATAGCTGGCGTCCCGGAACAAGCGGGCATTGGCGTTGGCGTTGGCAAAGCTCCAGTGTGCCGGGAACACGCCGATGCGCTGTTCGCCGCCACCCTTGCCACCCTTGCCTCCTTTGCCACCGGCCATATAGCCGACGGCCTCGAACTGCATCGGTTGCGCCGCCAGTGTGCCGCCGTTGCCGCCGACGCGCGCCAGGCCGCGTTCCGGAACCAGGCGCAGGATGTCGATGTGCCGGTATACCTTGAACAGCGCGTCGGCCGCGGTATTGCCGACCTGAACCTGGCGCGTGCCGCCGGCGGCATTTCTGGCGACCCGCGCTTCGACGACCACCGTCTCGGTAGAACGGCTCAATTCGCGCAGCACTTGCACGCCCGGCCCGAGATCGACCGTGCCCGCCAGACCCGTGCCGTGAATCGCAAGCTGCTGAGTGACTCCCGCCTTGAGGTACTCCGGGACGACGCCGAGAATTTCCGGCTTGGTCCCGGTCCGGGTGGCGCGCAGATCGCCGCCAAGCGTGTCGACGTCGCGCAGATACCAGCGTCCCTGCATCTGAGTGCCATCCTCGGACAGCGTGAACACCTGGCGCACGTCCTGGTCGCCCTGCTTGACGCTGCCGCGCCACTCGTAGCCGGTATAGACGATAGCCTTGCCCGAGCCCTGCTCGCGCCTGCCGTCGGCGTAGCGCAATTCCATCTGTATGCTGTACGCGTCGGCGGCGGTCTCGGCCACCGTCGCCATGCCTTCGTAGTTGCCCCAACCGGGACGGTGGCCGACCAGGCGCCAGGTTCCGCTGGGTTTGGCCCAAGTCCGTGCCTGCCATTCGATCCACGCCGCGTTGTCCAGCGGATAAAGCTTGGCGAGCAGCGGCGGAACCTGTTTCGAGGCGATGTCCCACCAGTCGCGGTCGCGGCCATTGTTCTGGATCTCTATGGTCGGATACTGGCCGACATGGAAGTGCGACAGGCGCAGCCAGTCGGCTTCGGTCCGCCGTTGCAGGGCGATGCGGGCGTAGCTGTGGCAGCGGGCGCAGGTGTCGCCGACCAACTTGTCCTCGAAGCGTTCGCTGGCGTCGGGGCGGCGTTCCAGAAGATAGCGCCAGTCCTTGGTCTCGGCCGGCGCGAGTCCTTTGCTATCGGCGAGGTATTTGACCAGCGCCCGCCGATTTTCGTCGCTGAACGGCACTTT
>JBAYJH010000072.1:0-17583 GCA_041665185.1 Sterolibacterium sp. | reverse complement strand
CTGCGTTGCGCCAATGTCTTCCATGCCGGCGACGGCAACCTGCACCCCCTCATCATGTTCGATGCCAACGTGCCCGGCGAGACCGAGCGTGCCACCGCCTTCGGTGCCCGGATCCTTGAGCTTTCCGTCGAGATGGGTGGCACCATCACCGGCGAACATGGCGTCGGCATCGAGAAAGTGCAGCAAATGTGCGTGCAGTTTTCCGCGCAAGAGCTGGCCGCCTTCCATGGCCTCAAGGCGGCCTTCGACGCGCAGGCCCTGCTCAATCCCGGCAAGGCGGTGCCCACGCCGCGCCGCTGCTCGGAATACCGCCTGACCGGCACGCCTGGGCAGCATTCATGAGCGCGGCGTTTGAACTCGAAGACTACGCGACACGGGTCCGCGCCGCGACCGAAGCCAAGACGCCGTTGCGCATCCGCGGCGGCGGCAGCAAGGATTTCTACGGCGGACCGCTCAACGGAGAGATACTCGATATGCGGCTTTGCGCCGGCATCGTCGCTTACGAGCCGACTGAACTGGTGATCACCGCCCGCTGCGGCACGCCGCTGGCCGAGATCGAGGCGGCGCTGGCCGAACGCGGCCAGCGGCTGGCCTTCGAGCCGCCGCATTTCACTCTCCCATCCCCGCCGCGGGGAGGGGCCGGGGGCAGGGAGGAGGCGACTCTCGGCGGTTGCGTGGCAGCGGGACTTTCCGGCCCGGGCCGCGCCAGCGCCGGCTCGGTGCGCGATTTCGTCCTCGGCGTGAAGCTCTTGAACGGACGCGGCGAGGTCTTGAACTTCGGTGGACAGGTGATGAAGAACGTCGCCGGCTACGATGTTTCGCGCCTCCTGGCGGGCAGTCTGGGCACTCTCGGGGTGATGCTGGAAATCTCGCTGAAAGTGCTGCCTCGGCCCGTTGCAGAAGTCACGCTGCGCCTGGAAGGACCTCAGTCGAAGGCCATCGAGCTGATGAACCGCCTGGCTGGCAGGCCGCTGCCGATCAGCGCCACCTGCTGGTGCGACGACCTGCTGACGTTGCGGCTGTCGGGTGCCCGCGCCGCGGTTGCGGCAGCATGCCAGCAACTCGGCGGCGAACTCGTCGAAGCGACGGCGGCGGCGAAATTCTGGCGCGACCTGCGCGAGCAGCAGAGCGCCTTCTTCGCCGGCGAGCAGCCGCTGTGGCGCCTCTCGCTGCCGTCGGTGACGCCCGCCCTCGCTCTGCCCGGCGTGCAGTTGCTCGAATGGGGCGGCAGCCTGCGCTGGCTCAAGAGCGGCGCCGATCCGGCCGGCATACGCGATGCGACAGGCAAGGCCGGCGGCCATGCCACGCTGTTCCGCGCCAGCCCCGAGCTGAAGCTCAACGCCGGCGTCTTCCAGCCGCTGCAGCCGGCTCTCCTGGCCCTGCATCGGCGGCTCAAGCAGAGTTTCGATCCGCAGGGCATTTTCAATCCCGGCCGGATGTATTCGGAGTTCTAAGCCGAATGGAAACTCATCTCGCCGATTTCATCCGCGACACGCCGGCCGGGCGCGAGGCCGAGAGCATCCTGCGCAAGTGCGTGCATTGCGGTTTCTGCACCGCCACCTGCCCGACCTATCAATTGTTCGGCGACGAACTCGACGGGCCGCGTGGCCGTATCTACCAGATCAAGCAGATGCTGGAGGGCGCGGCGGTCACGGAAAAGACCCAGTTCCATCTCGACCGCTGCCTGAGCTGCCGCTCCTGCGAGTCGACCTGTCCCTCGGGGGTGCATTACTCGCGCCTGCTCGACATCGGTCGCGCGGTGCTGGAGGAGCGGGTGCAGCGCGGCCCCGTCGACACGCTGACGCGCGCGGCGCTCAAATACGCGTTGCCGCGGCGCTGGCTGTTCGCGCCGGCCTACCGGCTCGGCCAGTATTTCCGTCCACTGCTGCCGGCCGCGCTCAAGGACAAGGTGTTGCGCTATCGCGCGCCCGGTCGGCGGCCGACCGCGGGCCATGCCCGCAGCGTGATCGCGCTCGCCGGCTGCGTGCAGCCGGCGATGGCGCCTGGCATCAATGCGGCGACGGCGCGGGTGCTCGACCGCCTGGGCATCGGCATGATCGAAGCCGAGCGCGCCGGCTGCTGCGGCGCCTTGCGCCTGCATCTGGGTGACGAGGACGCCGCCAGGGACGATGCGCGGCGCAATATCGACGCCTGGTGGCCATTGATCGAAGGCGGCGCCGAGGCCATCCTGTTCACCGCTTCCGGCTGCGGCACCCAGTTGCTGGACTACGCCCATCTGTTGCAGGACGACCCGGCCTACGCCGTCAAGGCGGCGCGCGTGACGCTGTTATCCAAGGATGTCAGCGAAGTGCTTGCGGCGGAGCAGGACCGGCTGCTGGCGCTGATTTCGCAGCGGCGCCCGGAAGGGAAAGCGGCGCAGGTCGCCTTTCACTCGCCATGCTCGCTGCAACACGGTCTGAAGATACGCGGCAGCGTCGAGGCCTTATTGACTGCGGCGGGCTTCACCCTGACTGCGGTGGCGGATTCGCACTTGTGCTGCGGCTCGGCGGGTGCGTATTCGGTATTGCAGCCGGCCATCGGCACACGCTTGCGCGACAACAAAATTTCGGCACTGAGCGCCGGCGACCCGTCGGCGATCGCCACCGCCAATATCGGTTGCCTGGCCCACCTGCAATCCGGCACCCGCCTGCCGGTGCGGCACTGGATTGAATTGCTCGACGAACGGCTGAATTTAGCGGGCTGACAGCTGTCGGCGGGTCGAAGCGGAAGGGGGAATCAAAATGCAACTCGACGACCAGGCGCAGGACCATGCGCAGCTCCACGACAGTTTCCGCTGGCAGGCACCGGCGCAGTACAACATCGCCAACGAATGCTGCGGCCGCTGGGCCGCCGACCGAGCGCGCTTCGCCCTCTACTACGAAGACGAAAGCGGGATCACCCAGGCCTGGAGCTTCTGGGATATCCAGCGCGAAGCCAACCGCCTGTCCAATGCCCTCGGCGCGCTCGGCATGTTGCGCGGCGAGAAGGTCGCAATCATTTTGCCGCAGCGGCCGCACACCGCCATCGCCCATATCGCCTGCTACCAGATGGGCGTGGTGGCGCTGCCGCTGTCGCATTTGTTCGGGCCGGATGCGCTGGAGTACCGGCTCGACCACGCCGAGGCTCGCGTCGCGATTGTCGATGACGCCTCGTTGCCCAAACTGTGGGCGATACGCGAACGCCTGCCGCACTTGAAGCACGTCATCGGCGTCGACGGCGCCATGGAAAGCGGTGTGCATGACTGGGACAAGCTGCTCACGCACGCCTCGACGCGTTACACGCCGCTGGCCACCGCGGCCGACGACCCGGCGCTGATCATCTACACCAGCGGCACCACCGGCAACCCCAAGGGCGCGCTGATGGCCCAGCGCACGCTCTACGGCAACCTGCCCGGCTTCGTCTGCTCGCACGATTTCTTTCCCAAGCCCGGCGACATGTTCTGGTCCCCCGCCGACTGGGCGTGGACCGGCGGCTTGTTCGACGCGCTGCTGCCGACCTGGAACTTCGGCCAACCGATCCTCGCCTATCGCGGCCGTTTCGATCCGGAGAAGGCCTACTGGCTGATCGAGAAGTACGGCGTCCGCAATACCTTCCTGTTTCCCACCGCCCTGAAGATGATGATGAAGGCGGTGCCGCAGCCGAAACAGACCTATGCGCTGAATCTGCGCACCATCATGAGCGGCGGCGAGGCCGTCGGCGATACTGTGATGGCCTGGGCCAGGGAGGAGCTCGGCGTGACCATCAACGAGATCTTCGGCCAGACCGAGATCAACTACATCGTCGGCGGCTGCGCCGCGGTCTGGCCGCCCAAGCCGGGCGCCATGGGGAGACCCTATCCGGGGCATCGCGTGGCGGTGCTCGACGATGCCGGCGAGCCCGTGCCCGCCGGCGAAGTCGGCGAAGTGTGCGTGCAGCGCAGTTGCAACGGCGAGCCCGATCCGGTGTTCCTGCTCGAATACTGGAAGAACCCCGAGGCCACCCGGGACAAGTACTACGGCGCGGGCCAGGGGGACATGGGGGCCTGGGGCCGCACCGGCGACCTGGCGAAGTGCGACGAAGACGGCTATCTGTGGTATCAGGGCCGCGCCGACGACATGTTCAAGAGCGCCGGCTACCGCATCGGTCCCGGCGAGATCGAGAATTGCCTGGTGAGGCATCCGGCCGTCGCCAATGCCGCCGTGATCGGGGCGCCGGACGCCACGCGCGGCACCATCGTCAAGGCTTTCATCGTCCTGCAACCGGGCAACGCGCCTTCAGCCGATCTGGAAGCAGAGCTGCAACAACATGTCCGCAAGTATCTGGCGCCCTACGAATATCCGAAAGCCATCGAGTTCATCGACGCCTTGCCGATGACCACCACCGGCAAGGTGCAGCGGCGGGTGCTGCGCTTGAAGGAGGAAGAGAAGGTCAGGACTGACACTGCTTCCTGATCATGACGGGCGTAGCGCCCGCCGAACGAAGCGAGAACCCGCCATTGCGCGAAGTATTCGATGGTGCCTATGCGCTGGTATAGCGCGCGCTGAGCGGCGCCCTGATGCGCAGCGCCCGGATCGACAGCACATGCAGGACCAATGCCAACGGCACCATGAGACCCGGAATGAACGTGAACGGGAAGGTTCCGATGGCCATGTTCGGCACTTCGGTGGCAATGAAGTTGAGCGGACCCGGCGAGGTCAACACGGCCCTGATCGCGACGTTGGCCAACATTGCGATGCCTGCCGCCTGCCAAGCCAGCGCCCATCGATCCGAGATCCTGCGCGAGGCGATCAGCCACGCCATGATCGGCGCACTGATGCCGATCAGGATGTCGAAATTCGCTCCGTGGTAGGTCAGCATCCGCGGAAGTTGGCCGTCCTGCCAGAGCATGTGCAGGAAGCCTTCCACCACCAGCCTGAAGGATTCCATTCCGGTTAGAAACCAAATCGGGACACTGGTGGCGATTGTCAGCCCGACGCTCGAGCGGGCCATGAACATCACCAGCATGATCGTCGGCGCAAGCAGATAGAAAAGGCCAGGCGGCAGAATCGTCGCGTTGGCGACCACGCCGCTGATTCCCAATGCGCCGCCGTAGGCAAGCCACAGTACCAGACCGATCAGCCCCGGGACTCTGTAGCCCCGCGGCAGGAAGCGAAGGATGCTGAAGGCGATGATCGCCGCGACAGCGGCGACAAACAATAGGAACAGCGCGCTCATGGTTTGACCCTCTTGTCGATCACGCGACGACGGCCTGCATAGGCCGCCGATACTGCCCGGCGCGCCGGTCGAGGAGCAAGGCGGTCGTCGTCAAGGCGACCCCGAAAGCGACCACGCCGAGCACGAGCAGGAATGCCGGGTCGTTCGTCTGGCGATAAAGCACCACGATAACCGCGATGAAAAACGCGCGAACGAACAGGGTGGTCGGGTAAAGCACCTCGACGCGATACCGTACCATCTGGGCGACCAGCATGCCGAGGCCTATCATGAACGTGCCGGTGAATTGCACAAACGTGTTGTCGTAGTGCCCGTTGGACATTAGCAGTCCAAGTGATAGCTGCGGTGCAAAGAGCAGGCCGACACCGGTGACAAACAGATACGTGACGAGATAGTAAAGGCCCAGGCGGGTTTTGGGTTTCATGGCTAATCTCCGGTTCGTAGGTAGCGGAAAATCGTGGGTTGTTGGGTTCTCGATGATTAAGTGGCGAGGATTGTCGTAGGCATCCGACGCGGTCTGGCCGAAGGTGCCGAGTGGGATGCCAGCCAATCGGCCGAATCGGCGGCGAGATGCGCGTCTCGAAGCGTTGGGATGTCGTGACTTCGCGCATAAGCGACGGGGTTGAGCGATGATGTGAGCATGATCCGCAGCATCCCGCTCATGGCGCGCAACATCGATCCGGCGGTCCGGCGTGCGAACGGCGACCCGGAAGCGTAGCGCCTCACGATGGCCTCGAAAGTCGCGGGGCGTTGCCCGGTGATTTCGAACACTGCTTGCGTCGGCGCGCCGAGCGCGAAGGCACCGCGCTTGTAGTCTTCGAAGTAGCAGAGAATCTGCGCGACCGTGAAGTCCGGGAAGCCGAGCGCCCGTGCCACCTTGGTGAACATTCCCGACGGCGCGTCGATATACTTGACCGGCCGGCCGAGCACCTTGGCGAAGGTTGCGGCGATGTCCTGAGGGGACAACAGAGCCGGTCCCGTGGGTCGATAGTTCTTCCCGATGTGGCCGGCCGGATTGCTAAGTGCCGCCACCGCGACTCGGGCGATGTCTTCGTTCGAGGGCGGCGCGTTCAATCCCTCGCCCAGCGGCATCGGCAGCATTCCGAACTGGGCGATCGGCTCCATCGCCGCCATGTAATTGTCGGCGAACCACCCCGGATTGACGGTGACCAGATCGACGTCGGGCATCCACGACAGCGCCTTGTCGGCCAGCCAGGTTTCACGGGTGTGCACGGAGGTGTGGCGCGGGTCCGCCAGCCACTGGCTCATCGCCACGACGACCTCGAGGCGCCGTTCCTGCGCGGCTGCCGCGAAGACCATGCCGGCGGTCAAGGCGTCGCGCAGCAGCGGCGGGCAGTAGTAGGCCCGCTGAATATCCTTGAGCGCCGTGCGCATGTCGTCGATGTCATTCATGTCGCCGACCTGAACCTCGGCGCCGAGCGAGCGCAAGGACTCGCTACGCGCGTCGACCCGATGCGCCAACGCGCGCACCGGGAAGCCTTTTTCCAGCAACTGCTTGACGGCCTGAATGCCGGTCTTGCCGGTCGCGCCAGTGACGAGGATGCGTGGCAATGTCATGTCGATCTCCTTGGTGGTTCATGAAAAAACTGGGGGTGTGACTGATTCCGATGGCGGCGACAGCCACGATCCGATCCTGCGGGCGGCGCGGAAAGCCGCCCAGGCGGCCGCCGCAACCAGGACCTCGTCGTTGGCGCCGTCCGATCGGCAGGCGCGAATAATGCCGTCGTCGATTTGATGCGATGCAAAGGCGGTCAGCAACGCCAATCGTGCAATGGCCCTCTCCGTGGGATGCAAGGCTTGAATCGCCTCTTCCACCCAAGCACGGCTGAGCCCCGCGTGTTCGCCATGCCAGCGCGCCATCCGTTCGAGCAGCAGCTCGCGCGCATTTGCCGGCAATGCCGTATTGCCGGCATGTTCGACGGCTGCCGACATTCGCGACAACCCGCCATCGACGGCCGGATTCGACTTTGCCCAGTGAAACTCGGCGGGCAGGGGGCTCGCGGGAAGGAAGTGCAGCGACTCCCCTGGGGTGCCGACGACCGAAACGATCCTCTTGGTCATCGTTGCCCCGAAGCTGCGCTTGAGGGCTTCGGGTATGCGGAAGGGCATCGGCGACGCCTCAAGAAAGACATTCACCATTCGGTTGATGTAGTGAAACATCACCGCGGTACCGAAGAGCTGCGGCCGATCGGTCTGCGCAATCGGCGGAGCCGAGAGGATCTCCGCACCTGGCAAACACGTCGCGGCTGCCCATTCGACCAGTCGTGCCACTGCCGGATCGTGGTTCCCCGCGTTCGGGCCGGACGAGACGCTCTCGGCAAGGTCGTGGCGACCCGCGCCTTCCAACATCATGCTGTGGACATCGACGCAGTAAGGGCAAACGTTTAGTTGGGATACCGTTGCCGCAACGACCTCTCTCGCAACACGATCCGCCGGCCCGCAGATCAGGGACTCACGGGAAGCGGTCCAGATGCCGGCAAGCAGCTCCGGTATTACGGAATGGATGGTGACCGGTGGCGCCAGTTGAAATTCACGCTCCATCTGGCGATAGACTTCGGCAACGAGTCCCGTGGCCCCGCCGGGGCTGACCGGCGTAATGTGGCGAATCCCGCGCGGCGCCACATGCTTGAACGCGAGCGTCTCAAGGTACTGGGCGATCATCGAGGCACCTGTCCTTGCGAGTCGCGGCGAGTTGTCTCACCGGCGCGGAACCGAACACTCGCGCCGTAATCCAGACGTAATATGATATTCGACATATAAACAACCAAAAAAAATTGACAGGGTTTCCCGATATGGCTTGCCGGCGGCGTCAGGCTCGCGCCACCCCATAAACGGCAAGAAGTTGGGCGCGCACCGATGCGAGCAATCCATCGCTGAGCTTGGGATCGTAGATAGCCCGCGCCAGCAACACCGCGCCCGCCATCGCGGAAATGAACGCCATGGCCTGGGCTTGCCTGGTCTTGTTGTCGCGGGCGGGCATGAAGCGGACGAGTTTGCCCATGTTGAACTTGAGTGAGTCGGTGAACGCGCCGCGCACCATCGGTGCCTGACGCGATAACTCGGCGGCAATCGTCGGCAGCAGACATCCCTGGCCGAGCTCCTCCCTGTGTTCCGGGCTCAAATAGAAATCGAGCATCGCCTCGACTTCGCGGCCGGGAGCCGCTTCGGCGGCCTCGGCCAAGCGACAAAAGCTTTGTTCGGCGGCAAGTTGGACCGCCTCGGCAACGAGCGCGTCACGGTCCTTGAAGTGGGCATAGAAGCCGCCTCGCGTGAGGCCAACCTCGGCCATCAGACCGGCGATTCCGATCCCGTCGAGTCCCCGTGCGCGGAACTCCCGGGCGGCGGCATCGACGATCTGCTTGTGTGTCTCGGCTTTCTGGTTTTGGGGATATCGCATGGTGCCGTCAACCTGTTTCAAGTTGATATGTTGAGCATCATATAATCAATCGCGATCGCCGTCAATAGCCGGTCCTGCCTGTGTCGGGTTTGGAGTGCTGGTACCTTGAAAACTGACGCGTGCACTAGCTAGTTATTGCGCACCAGGATCTTCGCGTCCGCCGCCGCGACCGGGACGCCGTCCTGGTTGGTGCAGGTGCCGCTGAGGGTGACGATGCCGCCGTCATGCCTCGGCTTGGGGGACAGGGCGGCGATAGTCCAGGCGGTGCTCAGGGTGTCGCCGGCGCGCACTGGGGCGGTGAAGCGGCAGGCATGCTCCAGATAGGCGATGGCGGTGCCGTGGAAGATCATGCCGAGCTGAGCCGCCATGACGTTGCTGGTCAGGTAGCCGTGGGCGATACGGCTGCCGTAGCGCGAGTCGGCGGCGAAGGACTGGTTGACGTGCAGCGGGTTGAAGTCGCCGAACAATCCTGCTCCCAGGACGATATGGGTTTCGGTCAAGGTCAGGGCGCTGTCGTAGCGCTCGCCGATGTTGACTTCGTTGTAGCCGCGGCCGGAGAACATGGATCGCCCCTGAAGAAATTACGCAAGGGTGAGTATAGCGCGACGGACTGCTTCGACCCCTCCGGCGCCGCCGCAACGCAGCGCCGGGATCGGGCTTGCTGGCTATTTCTTGAAGTTGATGAACATCGCCGAGGACCACACCTTGGCGTCGTCGCTCTGGCGTCCGTAGAAATACACCGGGCGATGGCCGTGCGGTCCCGGCGTCGGGTCGATATCGATCTCGCCGGCGAGGTCGCGCGGCAGCGGCGCGTCGCTGACGCGTTCGATGGCCAGGAACATTTCCGCGCCGCCGAGCTCGCGGCGCAAGCGGCCGCCGGCCAGTAACTCGGCGCCGCTCACCTCCCAGTCGAAAGTCGGGCAGTGCACGAAGGGATTGCCGGCCGTCGGGTCGCCGACCTTGACGTAGCCGTCGATGCGCCCGGCCAGGCGGATGCGGCAGTTGGCCAGGTTGCTGACGTCGATCTCGACGCAGTCGGAGTCGCCGTAGGTGTCGGTGCGGAAGGCGATGTCGGTCGGCCCGGCGCGCCAGCAGCTTTCCTCGGGATGCTCGAAGCCGCCGCCGGAGAAGCTGTTGATGGTGCCGTTCACGACGCTGATGGTGCCGCGCCACTCGGCCCAGCGGTAGCGGTCGGGAATGCGCGCGCCGCCCCAGCGCACGCGGATGCGCCGCTCGGAAAATCCCGCTTCCTGTTGCAGGTCGCGGCGCCAGATGCGGCCGCTGTGGTCGTAGGCCTCGATCTCGTCCCAGCCGGCGGTGCCGAGGAAACGGTAGGCGATTTTCGCCGCGCCGCGATGCTCGAATTCGTCGCCCTGGATGAATTTGCCGCAGCGCGTCAGCACTGCCGTGCGTTCGCCGCTGGTGGCCCAGGTATGGCGCGCGCGCAGTGCCTTGCCGACGGTGCTGCGGTCGAGCTTATCCGCCAGCACGCCGGTCACGCCGCCCTTGGTGCCGAATACCTGGGTGCCGGGCAGTCCGCCGCCGGGGCGGCCGCGGTGCTCGTCGCCGCTGGCCGAGGCACCCAGCTTGTAGCCGCGCCGGATCACGTCCTGGTAGAGCCAGCCGAAGTGGCCCCAGGCCGAGGTGATCTCGATCAGGCGCTCCAGTTGCGGGTGGTGCCAGTCGGGGATGTAGCGCCGCCCGCCGACGTGCGGCATGATCAGGTGGTTCTCCGGATCGTCGATGTAGGCGGCCCACAATTCCTCGATCGGCCAGCGCCCGAGGTCGACGCCAGTGCCCTTCATATCCTCGTTCCAGGTGAAGGTGCGGTTGTGCTCGCCTTTGTCGTTGTAGGGGAAGTCGGGATGCCGCTTTTCGGCGAGGAACACCACGTTGTGGTCGCCGCCGGCGGTCGAGCTGCCGCACCATTCCTGCACCGGGTAGCAGACGAACTCGCCGCTCTTGTTGAACTCGTCCATGGTCTTGACGCCCAGTTCCCAGTTGGCATCGGTGATCTGGAAGTCGTTGGCGGTATAGGCCATCACGTCGAGCCCGGCGATGTCGCGGCCATAGGCGGTGTTGTAGGCCGGGCTGTTGGTGCCGACGGTGTCGTGCGCATGCACGTGCAGGTCGGCGTAGAAGACGCGCGGTGTCGGCGCGTCCGGTTCGATGTTGACGTAGCAGACGGCGTCGGCCACGCCGCGCGTGTCGAGCAGGCGTGCCCGCAGCGTGAGCTCGCCCGCCTCGCGCGGCAGACTGGTGATGGCGGCGGTGGCCCAACCCGGACTGTCGAGATCGACCACCTTGCGGTACACCTCGCGGCCGTCCAGCGTGCCGCTGACTTCCACCTTGCCGCCGCAATCGACGCAGGCGTTGCCCCAGCGGTCGTGAGCATTGACGCGCAGTTGGTAGGGCTCGCCGGCGCGCACCAGGCGCGGCCCGACCAGGGCCAGGCTGGCGGGCTCGCCGGCGACGATGTCGATCACCACATCGCCCGGAATGGCGACGAAGCGCGAGGTGCCGAGCGGGTCGACGTAGCAGCGGAAGCGGAACTTGTCTTCGACGAAGGTCTGTACGCGGGTGCCGGCGCCGCCGCAGCGCCGGTCGCCGAGGCGGATGATGATGTGGTCGCCGGCGTTCAGGTAGCCGTCTACGGTATCGACGATGACGGCCTTCTGGAACGGCCGCTCGTGGCCTTTCTGATCGAAGCGCACCTTGAGCGATTGCACGCTGGCCGGGCTCTGTCCCGGCGCCAGCGGCCCGGCCTGGTATTCGGCCGAAACGTAGTGGGCGCCCTGCGGGTCGACGGTCTGGAACAGCGCCCAGTCGGAATAGAACTTGAAAGTCACCTTGAACCACGCGCCGTCGGCCACGCCGGAGGCGCCGATCTCGTAGTCCAGGACGATCTCCGTCCAGCTTCCCGCCACCAGCTGATCGACATTGCAGCTCACTTCGCCGACGAAGGGCCGCGCCTTGTTGCGGTCATACAGGCCCTGCGGCGCGACATAGTCGCCCAGGCAGCGGCGCAGTTCCTGTTCGGTGAGTTGGGTCTTTGGCTGCGGCTTGCTCAAATCGTTCGGCTTGTTCACTTGCTTCTCCAGTCAGGTCAAATATCCAGAATTATCGAAACGGCCAGGGCGCGGCCGGGTCCCACACCGGCAGTCCCATGAAGGCATACCACGGCGCCATCACGCAGACGCCATAGGCGATGGCGATCAGCACCGACACCCAGCCGACCTTGGCATAGTCGGACATGCTGAAAGTGCCGCTGGAATAGGCGATCACCGCGGCGGTAATCTGCGTCGGCAGGATGTAGGCGAAAGTGTCGGTATCCGATACCAGCATGGTGAAGGCCACCGTATGCAGGCCCAGCTTGGGCGCGAGGGCGATCAGGATCGGCGCCAGCATGGCGATGGCCGCGACGTTGGAGAGCATGCCGAGGCGGATGACGTGGGTGCCGGCCATCAGGATCAGCAGGATCATCCACCAGGCGTTACCCTGCGCCAGCGGGTGGATGATGTCGGAGAGCCATTGCGCCAGGCCGGATTTTCCCATGGCGTCGGACATCGACAGGGCGCCGGCCAGCAGCAGCATGGTGCCCCAGATGGTGCGGTCCTGGATATCCTTCCACTTGAACTTGAACAGGCCGGGGACGAACAGCAGCGCCATGCCGATCAGCGCGGCGTTGTGGGTGGCGACCTTGTGCCAGCTCTCGGTCATCCAGGCCAGCCCGATCAGGCCGAACACGGTGAGGATCAGCCACTCCGACTGTCCGGTGCGCGGCAGTTCGGCATGCTGCTTTTGCACCGCCTGGTAACCGCCCCGCACGCCGACGGCGTGCGTCCTGAAGTAGTACTGTACCCACCACTGCGTCAGCACGAACATGCCCAGGTAGGGCCATTGCAGCAGGAACCACTCGAAATAGGAAATATGCAGGCCCTGTTTTTCGAACAGGCCGACCAGGATCAGGTTGGGCAGGTGCGCGGTCATGATGCACATGCCGCTGATCATCGAGCCATACACCAGCGTCTGGATGACGATGGCCTTCTTGGCGGCCTGCTCCGCCGGCGTGTCGCCGAAGAAGCGGGTGATGCCGTTGACCACCGGCAACAGGGTGGCGGCACGGGCGTTGGCCGCCGGAATGATGAAGGAGAGCACCAGGTTGATGCCGAACATGGCCCAGATGACACCGTTCACGGTTCTAACCTTCACCGCGTTGAGCAGCGTCAGCGCAATGCGCCGGTCCAGGCCCGCCGCCTGCATCAGGGCAGCGAAGATGAACGCCGCGAGGCACAGGAATACCACCGGCGTGGCGAAGCCGCTGGCCGCGGCCGGGAAAGGCTTGACCGCGTTGGTCATCACCAGCAACATCGGGATCAGCAGGCCGGATACGCCGACCGGGATGGCTTCGCTGATCCACATGATGCAGGCCCAGACCATCACGGCCAGCGCTGCCTTGCCGGCCGGGGGCAGGCCGGCGGGGGTGGGCATCAGGTTGAGGATGAAGAAAAATGCCAGCCAGGCGGCGACGAAGCCTGCCAGCGCTCTTGTCGGCTTGCGGCCGGATGCTTCGATATTGGCCATCCAGCGGGCCAGGAATCCGGCATTCGCCGGTATTTGGGCCGCGGCGCTGTCCAGCGCGGCGTCGATCACTGCACTCATATCGTCCTCCTCAGGCTGGTTGTTGCCGCGGTTGCCGTCGTCCTTTGTTATCCGGACCGTCTGCCATAAATTGCACCGCGGTTCCGCATTAGAATAGCGATTCCATCGTCTCGTATGTCAGCCAGCCGACATTCCCTAATGCCAGCGGGACCCGCCCCCACTCTGCCGGACAATTTTGCCAGCCAGCGCGGCGGTGTTACCCCGTCGAACTTCCTGGGCCAGCTGAGTACCGAGGATTACGCCGACCTGGTGAGCATCTCCCGGCTGAAGCGCTTTGCCAAGGGCGAGTTCGTGTTCTCCGCCGGCAGCCCCGGGGAGACGGTGTATTTCCTGCGCCACGGCAAGATCAAGATCGGCCAACTGTCGCCGCAAGGGCGCGAGGTCATACTGTGGTTCTGCCTGCCCGGCGAGATCTTTGGCCTGGCCGAGGTGGCGCGCGGCGGCGGACGCGTGGTCAACGCCCAGGCCTGCGAGGATTCCGAAGTGCTGGCGGTCTCGCAGAACGAATACAAGGCGTTTCTCGAGGTGCATGCGCGCGTGGCGCTCCTCAGTATGCAAGTGCTGTCTTCGCGCCTGCGGGTACTCGGCGACATGTTTATCAACCTGGTTGCCGACGACGTCGATACGCGCATCGCCAAGCTGATCCTGCGCCTTTGCGCGCGTTACGGGGTGCGCGGCAGCAAGGATATCCTGCTGACCATCCCGCTCACTCACCAGGAGATCGCCGACATGGTGGGCACCACGCGCCAAACCGTTACCAGCGTGCTCGGGCGGCTCAAGCGCCAGGGCGTGCTGTCGATCGAGAACCACCGCATCCAGATCGAAAGTGAGGAGTTCCTCAACGAGATGTCGCTGGGCGGCAGTGCGGCCGTCTGAGGATGTGTCCGGGATTGCCGCGAAGCCAGAAAACCTGGCGGGCGGCGGACCTACTTGTCGTCGTCGCTGAGGAAATCGGCCATCATTCCCGAAGTCCGGCGCAAGCGCCGGGAGATTAACTGCGCGACGCAGAACATGAAGCGGTAAGCCAGCGCCGGGTATTCCGCGGCGAGCTTCCTGAGGCCCTCCTGGTTCAGTGTCACATACTCGCAGTCCTGGTCCACGACGCAAGTGGCCGAGCGGCGCTCGTGGTCCAGCAAGGCCATTTCCCCAACGATACGCCCTTTGCTCTCGCTGGAAAGCAGGCGCTGTCCATGCTCGCCGCCCTTATAGATGGAAATGCTGCCCTTGATCAGGATCAGCATGAAGCTGCCCGGGTCTCCTTCCGCAAAGATGGTTTTCCCCTGCGGGGCGGCCTGGAGCATCAGGTATTTGCCGACCACCGTCAGCTCGGGATAGGAGAACTCCTTGAAAAAAATCAGGCCATCGAGAAGATCGGCAATAGCGTTGGTCATCGTTGATTTCCAGTAAGCGGTCGGAGCGGAATGTTGCCTATATACTGCGATACCCGAATCGCCAAGTAAAGGCCCGAGTATCGACGGCTGGGCATATCTTGCGCATTGAGCGATCCGGGATGCAATACAATTATGCCAACGGCCTTGGCCGTTGCCCTGGTTTGACCCATGTCAATCGGGGCGCGAGTCATTAAAGTATTATTCTGCCCGATGTGCGGGCGTTGTACATTACCCGTTGTTTTTCCCGTTCAACAAGAAAATTTTGGGAGTTATCGAGCATGCCTCTGATGATCGGAGTACCACGAGAGGTTTTTCCCGGCGAAAAGCGCGTCGCCACCGTACCCGAGGTCGTTGAAAAACTCATCAAACTGGGTTTCAGGATCGCCGTGGAATCCGGCGCCGGTGATGCCGCCAATTTCAGCGACGAGGCCTATCGCGCGGTGGGTGCCGAGATCATCGACGGCGCGGCCAAGCTGTGGGCGGCAGCCGATATCGTCTTCAAAGTGCGCGGACCGAGCCCGGACGAGGTCGGCCTGATGCATGAAGGCCAGACGCTGGTGAGCTTCATCTGGCCGGCGCAAAACCCGGATTTGATGCAGCAGCTGGCCGCCAGGAAGGTCACCGTGCTGGCCATCGACTCATTGCCGCGCATGCTCTCCCGCGCACAGAAGATGGACGCGTTGACCTCCCAGGCCGGCGTCGCCGGCTACCGCGCCGTCGTCGAGGCCGCCAACGCCTTCGGCCGCTTCTTCAACGGCCAGATTACGGCTGCGGGCAAGGTGCCTCCGGCCAAGGTCTTCATCGCCGGCGCCGGCGTGGCCGGCCTGGCGGCGATCGGCACGGCAGCCGGCTTGGGCGCCATCGTGCGCGCCAACGACACCCGCGCCGAAGTGGCCGACCAGGTCGTGTCGCTGGGTGGAGAATTCGTCAAGGTCGATTATGAGGAAGAAGGCTCCGGCGGCGGCGGCTACGCCAAGGTCATGAGCGAGGGTTTCCAGCAGGCCCAGCGCGAGATGTACGCCAAGCAGGCCAGAGAGGTGGACATCATCATCACCACCGCGCTGATCCCCGGCAAGCCAGCGCCCAGGTTGATCACCGCCGAGATGGTGAAGAGCATGAAGCCAGGCAGCGTGATCGTCGACATGGCGGCCGAGCAGGGCGGCAACTGCGAGTTGACCGAACCCGGATCGGTGGTGGTGAAGCACGGCGTGACCATCGTCGGCTACACCGATCTGGTCAGCCGCCTGGCCAAGCAGTCGTCGACGCTGTACGGCTCCAACCTGTTTCGCCTGACCGAGGAACTCTGCAAGACCAAGGACGGCGTGATCAACGTCAACATGGAAGACGACGCCATCCGCGGTCTGACCGTCATCAACAACGGCGAGATCACCTGGCCGCCACCGGCGCCCAAGTTGCCGGCCGTGCCCGCCGTTGCCAAGGCGGCCGCTGCGCCGGCCGCCAAGAGCAAGGGCCACGGCCATGGCGGCGGCGGGGCGCCGGCTTCGGCCACGCGCACCACGGTCATGTTCGGTATCGCGGCCCTGGTCTTCTGGTTCGTCGGCGCCAACGCGCCGGCGGCCTTCCTGTCGCACTTCACGGTGTTCGTGCTGGCTTGCTTCGTCGGCTACATGGTGGTGTGGAACGTCACGCCGGCCTTGCATACGCCGCTGATGAGCGTGACCAACGCCATCAGCAGCATCATCGCCATCGGCGCCCTGGTGCAGATCGCCCCGCCCGGCGAGATCCGCGCCGACGACTGGATCAGATGGCTGGCGGTGGTCGGCATCGTGCTCACCTCGATCAACATGTTCGGCGGTTTCGCCGTGACCCAGCGCATGCTGGCGATGTTCCGTAAATAACAGGAAAAAGAGCCATGTCAGAAAGCCTAGCAACCATCTCCTATATCGGCGCGACGATACTTTTCATCCTCAGCCTTGGCGGCCTCTCCAATCCCGAGACCTCTCGGCGCGGCAACCTGTACGGGATGATCGGCATGACCATCGCCGTGCTGGCGACGGTCTTCGGTCCGCACGTGACCATGTTGGGCATCGGCTGGATCGTCGCCGCCATGGTGGTCGGCGGCGCGATTGGCTTGTATGCCGCGCGCACCGTGCAAATGACCCAGATGCCCGAACTGGTGGCGCTGATGCATAGCCTGGTCGGCCTGGCCGCCTGCCTGGTGGGTTTCGCCAACTACATCGACCCGGCCGCTTCGGCGCATCTCACCGGTGCCGAGAAAGTCATACATGAAATCGAGATTTATGTCGGGATACTTATCGGTGCCGTGACTTTCTCCGGTTCGGTGATCGCCTTCGGCAAGCTCTCCGGCAAGATCGGCGGCAAGCCTTTGACCCTGCCGGGACGCCACTGGATGAACCTGGCCGGCCTGCTGGTGGTGATTTATTTCGGCGGCGTGTTCATCAATACGCATAGCGTGACCGACGGGATGACCCCGCTCATCGTGATGACGGTGATCGCGTTGCTGTTCGGCATCCACATGGTGATGGCGATCGGCGGCGCCGACATGCCGGTGGTGGTGTCGATGCTCAACAGCTACTCCGGTTGGGCGGCGGCGGCCACCGGCTTCATGCTCAACAACGACCTGTTGATAGTCACCGGCGCCCTGGTCGGGTCGAGCGGCGCCATCCTTTCCTACATCATGTGCCGGGCGATGAACCGCAGCTTCGTCAGCGTCATCGCCGGTGGCTTCGGTTCCGATGGCGGCATGCCGGCGCCCAAGGGCGAAGGCGCCGAGCCGGTCGGCGAAGTGACGCCGATCAGCGCCACCGAGACCGCGGTGACCACCAAGTGGCTGGTCCACAAGGACGCGGTCGAGGGTGTCGACTACGATCTCGCCGAACTTACCCATGTCTGGACCGAGACCAACGACCAGGACCGGCGGATCGTCGAGGAGAACGCCTT
>JBAYJH010000071.1:0-17694 GCA_041665185.1 Sterolibacterium sp. | reverse complement strand
CTCAAGACGCGCATCCTCAAGGGCATCGAAGAAATGAACCAGCTTCCCGTCGTGTTTCGCTGGAACAAGTTCGACATCGGAATCGCTTAAGTTGTATGTGTATTAGTGAAACGAACTACTAGTGCATACGCTTGATCTGAGCAAGCTACAGGTTCGTCAGTTCGCGCTGTACCATGAACGCCGAAATCTGGCGGAGTACGAAGGCTATATGGATGTGGATGAGCCCTTGCTGGCAGAACTGATCGCCGCGACCGACGCCCTTCTGCCGCAAGTACAGCAAGCCATGGCAAAAACAGGATAAACGGGTTATTCGTAATCCGTGACTGATTTTCCGTTTTGTACGTTTCTCAGCACCGGGAGCCGGAGCGAGGCCACGTGACGGCGCCAGCACCAACTCTCCGACCGCTTCTCTGTGGAATTACCCGAGTTGGGTTAACCGACCAAAACCTTCAAGCGCACCCCCAACAAACCCATTTTCCGACGCGCCCGTTGACACGAAGACCTTTGTCGTTTAATTTAACCATATGGTTAATTACGAGGCCCAGTTGGACGCAGTCTTCACGGCCCTGGCTCACCCGGCGCGGCGGGCCGTGTTGGCACGGCTGTGCACAGGCGAGGCGACGGTGGGCGAACTGGCCCAGCCTCTGGACATGTCCCTGCCGGCCGTCACCAAACATCTCAAGGTGCTGGAGCGGGCCAATCTGATCAGCCGGAGCAGGAACGCCCAGTGGCGGCCCTGCCGGCTGGAAGAGGCGCCGTTGAATGCGGCGTCAGGCTGGATCGAGGAACAGCGTAAGGTCTGGGAGTCCCGGCTGGACCGCCTCGAAGTCTATCTACGTAGCCTGGAAACCGAGAAAGGAAGAAGCGATGACCATCGATGAAAAGGAACGCGAACTGGTGCTCCAGCGGGAAGTCGCCTTCCCCCGTGAACTGGTGTGGAAAGCCATGACTGTCCCGGAGCACCAGAACAGGTGGTGGGGGCCGGACGGCTTCAGGAACGAAGGCGTGACCATGGATTTCCGGGTCGGCGGCGCCTGGACGTTTGACATGGTGGGGCCCGACGGCACGCGTTACCCCAACCACGTGGTGTTCAAGGAAATCACGCCCCCGTCCCGATGGGTATCCGACCATGGCGATGGCGAGCGGGTATGGTTCGAATCCACCGTCACCCTGGAAGAAACGGCCACCGGCACGCTGATCACACTGCGCCATCTTTTCCCGAGCAGGGAATCCCGCGACGAGGTGGTCGAGAAGTACGGCGCTATCGAGGGCGGCAAACAGCACCTGGCGAAACTCGAAGCCTACCTCCGGGACAACCTCTCATGAGCGGCGACCTGTCGCTCGCGCTCTACGGCCATCCCTTCTCCTCGTACACCCAGAAGGTGCTCATCGCGCTGTACGAGAACGGCACGCCTTTCGAGTTCCGCTGCCTTGGCCCGGATACACCGCAACACGCGGCCGAGTGGTTGCGGCGCTGGCCATTGCGCAAGTTTCCGCTGCTGGTGGACGGCGAGCGCAACATCGTCGAGACCAGCATCATCATCGAGTACCTACAGCTCGTGCATCCAGGGCCGGTGCGCCTGCTGCCCGCCGACCCGCTGGCCGCGCTGGAAGTGCGCTTCCTCGATCGCTTCTTCGACCTGCACGTGATGGAGGCGATGCAGGTTGCGGTAGATAGTGCGCTGAAGCGAGTTCCGGTGAAGAGCGAGGACGGGCTGGTCATTGCCAGGGAAAGGCTGGAGCGTGCCTACGCCTGGCTCGAAGGGCAGCTTGCCGGCAAGACTTGGGCCGCGGGTGCGGACTTCACCCTGGCGGACTGCGCGGCCGCGCCCTCGCTGTTCTACGCTGACTGGACGCACCGGATTTCCGAGGCGTTTCCGCTGCTGCGCGCCTACCGCGCGCGCTTGCTGGCCCGCCCGTCCTTCGCCCGGGCGGTGGAGGAGGCGCGACCGTTCCGGCCTCTCTTTCCCCTGGGAGCGCCCGACCGCGACTAAAGCCACGCGCCCCCAACATTCCCGCGCATTGACATTTGCCGGGTCGTGCGGTAATTTTCGCCGTGTGGCGCCGATTTGAACCATCAGCTTGCGGGCGCTTAATAAATACGGCTAAAGCGGGAACAGGGAAACCCGATCCGCATCAGCCGATCGGGTTTTTCATTGGACGAACAAGTGAGTACGGTGAGTGACAAGAACAGCGGCGTAGGCATCGTCGCACCGCAACGCGCCCATTTCGATGCGCCCCTCCAATTGAGGAGCGGGGCCGTGCTGCCGGCCTACGACTTGGTCTACGAGACCTACGGCAGCCTCAACGCCGCCAAATCCAATGCCATCCTGGTCTGCCACGCGCTGTCCGGCCACCACCATGTCGCCGGACTGTATGCCGACCAGCCGAAGAGCCGCGGCTGGTGGGACAACCTGGTCGGCCCCGGCCGACCACTCGATACGGAACGCTTCTATATCGTCGGGGTGAATAACCTCGGCGGCTGTCACGGCTCGACCGGACCCTCCTCGCCCAATCCGGCGACCGGCAAGCCCTGGGGCGCCGATTTCCCGGTGGTCACGGTGGACGACTGGGTCCAGGCGCAGGCGCGACTGGCCGACTTCCTGGGCATCGCCAGTTGGGCGGCGGTGGTCGGCGGCAGCCTCGGCGGCATGCAGGCGCTGCAATGGGCCATCGACTTGCCGCAACGCATCCGCCATGCCCTCGTCATCGCCGCCGCGCCGAAGCTGACGGCGCAGAACATCGCCTTCAACGACGTGGCGCGCCAGGCCATCATCACCGACCCGGATTTCCACGGCGGGCATTTCTACGAACATGCGACGGTGCCCCGGCGTGGCTTGCGGCTGGCGCGCATGTTGGGCCACATCACCTATCTGTCGGACGACCAGATGGGGGAAAAATTCGGCCGGGTGCTGCGCAACGATACGGGCGCCTTCAGTTTCGGCTATGGCGTCGAATTCGAGATCGAGTCCTACCTACGCGCCCAGGGCGACAAGTTCGCCGGCTTTTTCGACGCCAACACCTATCTGTTGATGACCAAGGCGCTGGATTATTTCGACCCGGCCCACCGCCACGACGGCGATCTGGCCGCCGCGCTGAAGCCGGCCCTGGCGAAGTTCCTGGTGGTTTCTTTCACCACCGACTGGCGCTTCGCCCCCTCGCGCTCGCGGGAGATCGTCAATGCCCTGCTGAAGAACGACCAGGACGTGAGCTATGCCGAAGTCGCCAGCAGCTTCGGCCACGACTCCTTTCTCCTCGAAGAACCGCAGTACCATGCGGTTTTGCGGGCCTATCTGGGGAGGATAGCCCTATGACCCACATGCTCGGACGGCCGGACTTCGAGGTCATCGCCGGCTGGGTCCAGCCCGGTGAGCGGGTTCTCGACCTGGGCTGCGGCGACGGGGCCCTGCTCAAGCTGCTGATCGAGACCCGCGGCATACGTGGCTACGGCGTCGATATCGACGATGCCAACGTGCTCGCGGCCATCGCCAACGGCATCAACGTGATCCAGAGCAATCTCGACGCCGGGCTGGCCGGCTTCGTCGATGGCGCTTTCGACCATGTGGTGCTGTCGCGCACCCTGCAGACGATACGCCATACCCAGGAGATACTTGCCGCGATGCTGCGCGTCGGTCGCGAGGCGGTGGTCTCCTTCCCCAACTTCGGCTACTGGAAGAACCGCGCGGCGGTGCTGGGCGGGCGCATGCCGGTTTCCGAGGATCTGCCCTACCAGTGGTTCGACACGCCCAACGTACGGTTTTTCACCATGCTGGATTTCGAGGCGCTGTGCGCGGAAATGGGTATCCTGGTGCGCGATCGCCAGGTGCTCGACGAACAGGGGAAGCTGGTGACCGAGGAACATAATTTCCTCGGCAGCCTGGCGGTATACCGGATTACGCGAACGCCTTGACACCCCGACCGTCGCATCGATACAACACTTTCACAAATTTGTGGGGACCGATTCAACCTTTTCGCAACTTGTCCGTTATGCTGATTACGCACTCCAAATTTGATGGGAGGCAATGAAATGGTGATCATCATGGACATGGCAACGGGCAGGCATATCGAGGACGAATTCGGTGCCTTCGAGGAGGAAGTGCTCAACGCGCAGTGGCTGCCGCAGCCCGTGCAAGCGCAACTCGGCATGCAGAAAGCCACGCCCAGCACCGTCTCCCGCACCGTCACCTGCCTGGATGCGGACGCCTTTCTGCGTAACATGTATCTGGTCCAGGAATAGGCCGGCCACAGACCCACCTGCTATCATGGCGCGCCCTACATCAGCCTAGCGCGCCATGAGCACCCCCCAGGAACCCCGCACCGAACGGCGTAGCGACTACCGCCATTTTCTCGCCATCCCCACCCGCTGGATGGACAACGATGTGTATGGTCACGTGAACAATGTGATCTACTATTCCTACTTCGACACCGTCATCAACGAATACCTGATACGCGAAGGCGGACTCGATATTCACGACGGCAGCGTGGTGGGTTACGCGGTCGAGACCAACTGCCGGTTTCACCGCTCCTTCAGCTTCCCCGATACCATCGATGCCGGCTTGCGCGTCGGCCACCTCGGCAATACTTCCGTGCGCTACGAGATCGGCCTGTTCCGCCAGGGTGAGGACAAGCCGGCCGCCACCGGGCATTTCGTGCATGTCTTTGTCGCCCGCGAGACCGCCAAGCCGACCGCGATTCCCGCCAGCATCCGCGCCTGCCTGGAACGGCTGTGCGTCTGATCCGTCGGGAATAAGCGCCGATGCCCCGCTCCGGCGAACAGCCCGGCCAGGAACGCATCATCGCCCTGCTGTGTCTGGCCGAGGTGTTGAGCATGAGCGGTTTCGCCACCTGGCCGGCGCTGTTGCCGCAACTACAGGAGACCTGGCGCCTGTCCGGCAAGGAAGCGGGCCTGGTCGGCGGCGTCTTCTTCTGCGGCTATATGCTGGCGGTGCCCTGGCTTTCCGGCCTCACCGACCGTATCGACGCCCGGCGGGTGTACTTCTTTTCCTGTCTGCTCACCGCGGCAGGCTGCCTGGGTTTCGCCCTGGTTGCGGAGGGCGCGCTGACCGCCGGATTGTTCCAGATGATTACCGGCGCGGGGCTCGCCGGCACTTACATGCCCGGCCTGAAGGCGCTCACCGACCGGGTCGGCGGGCCGCGCCAGGCGCGCTATGTCGCTTTCTACACCTCCACCTTCGGCATCGGCGCCAGCGTTTCCTATGCCCTGTCGGGCGGCATCGCCGATGCCTTCGGCTGGCGCAATGCCTTTGTGCTGGCGGCGCTTGGACCGCTGCTGGCCAGCGCCCTGATGCTTGCCATGTTGCGGCCGTTGGCGCCGCCGGCGGCTGTCTCCCATCGCCCAGGCTTACTGCACATGCTGGGCGTGCTCAAGGACCGGGCGGTGCTCGGCTATGTGGCGGGTTACGCCGTGCATTGCTGGGAGCTGTTCGGCCTGCGCGCCTGGATCGTCGCCCTGCTGGCCTTCGGCTTCGCTGCGGGCAGCGCCGCTGCGGTGCCGGTGCCACTTTCACCCGCCAGTGCCGCCGCGCTGATAAATCTCATCGGCATTCCGGCCAGCATCCTGGGCAACGAGCTGGCCGGGCGGTTCGGCCGACGCAGGCTGATACTCGGCGTCATGCTGCTGTCCGGCGTGCTCGCCTGGCTGGCCGGCCTGGCGATCCTGTGGCCCTGGCAGTTGCTGCTGGGCGTATTGCTGCTCTACAACGTCGCCGTCATGGCCGACTCGGCGGCGCTGACCGCCGGCCTCATCGCCGCAGCCGATCCGCGGCGGCGTGGGGCAGCGATGGCGGTCTATTCGATGTTCGGCTTCGGCGCGGGATTCTTCGGACCGCTGTTGTTCGGCGCGGTCCTCGATGGTGGTGGCGGCCACCTGTCCGCCACGGGCTGGCTGCTGGCCTGCGGCAGCCTCGGGCTGGGCAGCCTGCTGGCACCACTGGTTACGCGCCTGGGGCGGCTCAGGCGTTAAGGATCACAAGGTGTGCAGCCGGTCGCCGCGGCTGAAGCCGAGCAGGGGTTCTTTCAAGCCGCGACCGAGGGCAATCACCTTGAACAACTCGCCCATCTCGTTGGGCGAGATCAGCTTGCCGACGGCGCGCGACTGAGCCAGGAAAGCCTTGCCGGTCTGGTCGGGCAGGCGTCCGAGGATTTCGGTAATCCCGCAGTTGAGAAGGAACCGGGCCTGACCGGTATAGCCGAGCACGTCGAGTCCGGCTTCGAATCCGGCTTCGGCGACGGCGGTGAAATCGACGTGGGCGGTGATGTCGTTGAGTCCCGGCCACCACAACGGATCGCCGTGGGCGTGGTGGCGATAGTGGCACATCAGCGTGCCGCTGGAGCGCTGGGGGAAGTAATACTCGGCACGGGGGAAGCCGTAGTCGAGCAGCAGCAGGGCGCCGCGTTCGAGGATGCGGCCCCATTCGCCCAGCCAGGCGCGTGCGGCCAGGCCGATCTCCGAGACATAGGGTGCGGCGAGCGGGACTTCGCTGGTCAAGGTGCGTGCGGCCTGGAGCAGTTCGCCCTGCGCCGGCCGGGTCGCCCAGGTGAGGCTGCCGCGCTCGTCGAGCACAACGCCGCGCTGGAGGATTTCTTCAGCGGCACTATCTTCACGCCATTCGATCAAGGCCACAGGCATGGCATCGAGTACCTCGTTGCCCAGCACCAGGCCGGCGAATGTCGCCGGCAAGGCATCGAGCCAGGTCACGCGGGGGGCGAGATGTGGCGCCATTCTGATCAGCGTTTCCTGCTGGCGCGCGCGCAGTTCGCCGGAGAGTTCGAGGATCAGATAATGTTCCGGCAGGCTGCCGGTCCGCTCCAGTTCGAGGAGCAATTCCGCCGCCAGGATGCCCCGGCCGGCGCCGACCTCGAGGATTTGCGGCGCCGAGCTCGCCATCACTTGGGCGGCCTGCACCGCCAAGGTGTGGGCGAACAAGGGAGTGAGTTCGGGGGCGGTGATGAAGTCTCCGGCCGCACCGAATTTCTGCGAACCGCCGCTGTAATAGCCCAGCCCCGGCGCATACAAGGCCAGTTCCATGTAGCGGGAAAACGGAATCCAGCCGCCGGCGGCGGTGATGTCCGCGGCGATCAGCTCGCACAGGGCGGCGCTGGCCGTGCGCGCGTCGGCGGAAGGTTCGGGCAGGCGGGTGTTCATTGCGCGGGGAGATTCCTTGGTCATCCGGCCAGCATTGTGCCATGATGCTGGCCGGCAAAATGCGCGGATAGGCAGGACATGGCGGCGGTGGAGGATATGGATTTCGAGCGGCGCTTCGGCGGCATCGCGCGTCTCTATGGTGCGCCGGCGCTGGCGCGGCTGGCAGCCGCGCATGTCTGCGTCATCGGCATCGGCGGTGTCGGTTCGTGGGCGGCGGAAGCCCTGGCGCGCTCGGCGGTGGGCCGCATCACCCTGATCGATCTCGACCATGTCGCCGAATCCAACACCAATCGGCAGATACATGCGCTCGACGGCGAGTTCGGCAAGGCCAAGGTGCAGGCGATGGCAAGCCGCATTCGTGCCATCAATCCGGCCTGCGTGGTGACCTGCATTGAAGAGTTCGTCGTGGCGGAAAACGTTGCGGCCCTGCTGCCGCCCTGCGATGCCGTGCTCGACGCCATCGACAATGTCCGCGCCAAGGCGGCCTTGATCGCCCATTGCCGCAGCGTCGGTATCGGCATCGTCACCACCGGCGCCGCTGGCGGGCGCTGCGATCCGACCCGCATCCAGGTCGCCGACCTGGCGCGTACCGAGCAGGACGCGCTGGCATCGAAGTTGCGCGCGCGTCTGCGCAAGGAATACGGTTTTACCCGGGATCTCAAGAAGAAATTCGGCGTCGAATGCGTGTTCTCGGTTGAACCCATCGTCCGGCTGGAAGCCGATGGACCGGCCTGCGATGTGGATGAGGCGCCGGGCGACAATGCCAGCCTCCAGGGGCTGAATTGTGCCGGCTATGGTTCTGCGGTGACGGTGACGGCCGCGTTCGGTTTCACCGCTGCGGCGCGGGTGCTGGATCGGCTGATCGGCAGCTAGGCTGTATACTTGCGGGATGACCACTGAACAACCCGTGATTCTGATTACCGGCGCCGCCCGGCGTGTCGGCGCGGAAATCGGGCGCACCCTGCATGCCGCCGGGGCGAGGTTGGTTTTGCATTATCGGCACTCGGCGGCGGAGGCCGAGGCGCTGGCCGCCGAGCTGAATGCGACACGTCCGGACAGCGTCCTCTGCGCATCCACCGACTTGTGCGACGTGGCGCAGATACCGACGCTGGTGGCGGTCGCCATCGAGAAGTTCGGGCGGCTCGATGCGCTGGTGAACAACGCCTCTTCCTTCTATGCCACACCCATCGGCGGCATAACCGAGGCGGACTGGCAGGATCTGATCGGCAGCAACCTGAAAGGCCCGCTGTTCCTGGCCCAGGCCGCCGCACCGCATCTGCGCAAGGCGCGCGGGGCAATTGTGAACATCACCGATATACATGCCGAATTCCCATTGAAGAACTATCCGCTATATTGCGCCGCCAAGGCCGGCCTGCTCGGCCTGACGCGCGCCCTGGCGCTGGAACTGGCGCCGGAGGTGCGGGTCAATGCGGTGGCGCCGGGACCGATCGCCTGGCCGGAGGGCGCCGCCGCCGCCGATTTCGACATGGCCGCGCGCAACGCCATCATCAGCCGGACCCTGTTGCAACATGAAGGTTCGCCCGCCGACATCGCCCGCACGGTGCGCTTCCTGCTGCTCGATGCGCCGTATGTGACCGGCCAGGTGATCAATGTCGACGGCGGCCGCAGCATTTGAAACCATGAACGCTCCGCTCGAGACTCCGCTCACCGCCAGGCAGGTGGACAAGCCCCGCCGCGAAGCCAACAAGCTGGCCAAGCGCCTGCGCCGCGACGCCGGCCAGGCCATCGTCGATTTCAACATGATCGAAGAGGGCGACCGCATCATGGTCTGCCTCTCGGGGGGCAAGGATTCCTTCGGCATGCTGGATATCCTGCTCTACCTGCGCGAACACGCGCCGGTGAATTTCGAACTGATCGCCGTCAACCTCGACCAAAAGCAGCCGGGCTTTCCCGCCGATGTCCTGCCGGATTATCTGGCCAGGCTGGGTGTGCCGTTTCACATCGAGAACCAGGACACTTATTCCATCGTCAAGCGCGTGGTGCCCGAGGGCAAGACCACCTGCGCACTTTGCTCGAGGCTGCGCCGCGGCATACTTTACCGGGTGGCCGGGGAGCTCGGTGCCACCAAGATCGCGCTCGGCCACCACCGCGACGACATCCTGGAAACGCTGTTTCTCAACATGTTCTTCGGCGGCAAGCTGAAGGCGATGCCGCCCAAGCTGGTGACCGACGACGGCAAGCACATCGTGATACGGCCCCTGGCCTATTGCCGCGAGAAGGATCTCGCCGAGTGGGCCGAGGAGCGGCGTTTCCCCATCATCCCCTGCGATCTGTGCGGCAGCCAGGAACAACTCCAACGCAAGCAGGTCAAGCTGATGCTGGGCGAGTGGGAGAAGCGCTTTCCCGGCCGCGTCGAGACGCTGTTCCGCAGCCTACAGAACGTGGTGCCTTCGCATCTGGCGGATACCCGGCTGTATGACTTCGCCGGGCTCAAGCCGAACGGATCACCGAACCCGGACGGTGACAGGGCCTTCGATCCCGAGGAATTCGCCGCGGCCGTGCCGATGACCCTGATGGAGCGCACCTAGCTTGAAGCTTGCCCCGGATACGGCAATGACCAAGAGCACTCCGCTCAGTGTGCGCTGGGCGGACGGTGAACTGATCTTGCTCGACCAGACCCGCCTGCCTGGCGAAATCCTCGAAGAACGCCAGGACAGCATCGAACAGGTATGGGAAGCCATCAAGCAGTTGAAAGTTCGCGGTGCGCCCGCCATCGGCGTTGCCGCGGCCTATGGCCTGTTGGTGGGTATGAAACCCTGGCGCGATCTCCCGTTGAGTGACTTCATGGCAAAGCTTGCGGCGAGTGCCGCTTACCTGAATTCCTCGCGGCCGACCGCGGTCAATCTGGGCTGGGCGCTACAACGCATGTTAGACGCCGCCGCGCGGCAACGTGGGCAGGTGGGCAGCGCCGTGCAGTTGTATGACCTCCTGGTTCTCGAAGCCGTGCGGATTCATGACGAGGACAAGGCGATCTGCCGCGCCATCGGCGAGCACGGACTGGCGCTGATGCATGCGGGGATGGGCGTGTTGACCCACTGCAATGCAGGGGCGCTGGCTACTTCGGAACTGGGCACGGCCACCGCGCCGATGTATTTGGCGCATGAGCGCGGCATCGGCCTGCGGATCTATGCCGACGAAACTCGCCCCCTGCTGCAAGGCGCACGCCTCACCACCTGGGAGCTACAGCGGGCGGGGCTGGACGTCACGCTGATCTGCGACAACATGGCCGCTTACGTCATGTCGCAAGGACTCATCGATATCTGCATCGTCGGCTGCGATCGCGTCGCAGCCAACGGCGACGCGGCGAACAAGATCGGCACCCTGGGCGTCGCTATCCTGGCGCGGCATTTCAACATTCCTTTTTACGTCGCCTGCCCTTCGTCGACCGTGGATCTCGACACGCCGGACGGCAGCGGCATCGTCATCGAGGAACGCCAGGCGGACGAGGTGTTGTCTTGCGGCGGCCACAGAACCGGACCGGAAGGGGCAAAAGTCCGCAACCCGGCTTTCGATGTCACGCCACAGGCACTGATCGCCGGCTTCATCACCGATATGGGCATCCTGCGGCCGCCTTACGCCGACACGCTGGCGCGGCATTTTTCTGTGCCCCGGGCTGACCGCTGACCATGCCGCCGAACGCCACCATCGATAATCGCAAGATCTATCGGCGCCTGCTCGGCTATGTCCGTCCTTACCGCACGGCGTTTGCGCTGGCTATGCTCGGCATGGCGCTGATCGCGCTGACCGAGCCGCTGTTCCCGGCGCTGATGAAACCGCTGATCGACAAGGGCTTCGTACCAAAATACCGCAGCGAACTGTATCTGGTCCCCCTGGCCTTAATCAGCATCTTTGTCGTGCGCGGTTTCCTGACTTACTTCACCTCGTATACCCTGGCCTGGGTTACCAATCGCATCGTCATGGATTTGCGGCGACAGATGTTCGGGCGGCTGCTGAATCTGCCCACGCATTATTACGACGACCAGTCATCCGGCACGCTGATCGCCAAGGTTAACTATGGCATCAATGATTTCACCGGCGCGGCGACCAATGTGCTGACGGCCCTGGTGCGCGACTCGTTGACCATCCTCGTGTTGCTGGCCTATCTGCTGTATCTGGACTGGAAGTTGACGCTGATTGCGCTGGCAGTGGGGCCAATCATTGTCGCGGTGGTGCGCTTGTTCGGCGAGCGCCTGCGTGCCGCCAGCCGGCGCGGTTACAGCGCCATGGGGCTGATCTCACATATTCTCGAAGAGACCATCGGCGCCCACAAGGTGGTCAAGGTGTTCGGCGGACAGCGGTACGAAGCGCAACGCTTCGAGGATGTCAGCAAGGAGTTCCGGCAAGCGGCGATGCGCGAGTCCATGGCGGCCTCGGCGACCGTGCCCTTGACCCAGGTGGCCTCGGCCACGGCGCTGGCCATCATTGTCTACGTCGCCCTGCTGCAATCCTCCGACAGCCATATCACGCCCGGCGGATTCATCTCCTTCATTACCGCCATGCTGATGCTGTTATCGCCGGTCAAACACCTGACCGAAGTCAATGCGCCGCTACAGCGCGGATTGACGGCGGCGGAGAACATCTTCGGCCTGCTCGATCAGCTTCCTGAAGAGGACCTGGGAACGATGGTATTGCCCAGGGCGCGTGGCGAGATTCGTTTCGAACAGGTGAGTTTTTCCTATCGCGACGCGCAACGCCCCGCCTTGCATGAGGTTTCGCTGGATGTCGAGGCGGGCCAGACGGTGGCCCTGGTCGGTCCTTCGGGTTGCGGCAAGACGACGCTCGTATCCTTGCTGCCTCGTTTCTACCAGCCGGGCCGGGGCAAGATCCTGATCGACGGCCATGACACGCAAAGCCTGACGCTGGCGAGCCTGCGCGCCAGCATCGCCCTGGTCAGCCAGGATGTGGTGCTGTTCAACGACAGCGTTGCCGCCAACATCGCCTATGGCGGCGCAAGCGGGGCCAGCGAGGCGGACATCATCGCCGCGGCCCAGGCCGCCCATGCCTGGGAATTCATCCGCCAGATGCCCCAAGGATTGCAGACGATGGTCGGCGAAAATGGCGTCAAGCTTTCCGGGGGCCAGCGCCAGCGCCTCGCCATTGCGCGCGCTTTCCTGAAGAACGCGCCGATCCTGATACTCGACGAAGCCACTTCGGCGCTCGATTCAGAATCCGAGCGGCAGATCCAGTCCGCTCTCGAACAATTGATCCAGGGCCGCACTACCCTGGTGGTCGCCCACCGCCTGTCGACCGTCGAGCACGCCGACCGGATCGTGGTGCTGGACAAGGGACGTATCGTCGAGCAAGGGCGTCACGCTGAATTGTTGGCCTTGACCGGGCTCTATAGCCATCTCTACCGCTTGCAGTTCGAGTCAGCAGAGAGCAGCGAGGCCTCGATCAAGTGAAGGTGGTCCGGTTTCTTCGCCGAGGCAGATAGCGCCGTTTCACAATGTGATATAGAATTCTCGACTCCGCAACTACATAGCCTATCCCTTGCCGCAGCCCCGTCCACCGGAAACCAAGAACCCGATTCAGGTCATCGAGCGCATGATGAAGCTGCTCGACGTGCTTTCCTATTTCCATGAACCGGTCAGCCTCAAGCAACTGGCGCTGGAAACCGGCCTGCATCCCTCGACCGCCCATCGCATACTCGGTGCGATGACCGCCAACGGTTTCGTCGAGCGCGTCGAACCGGGCACTTATCAACTCGGCATCCGCCTGCTGGAACTCGGCAACCTGGTCAAGTCGCGCATCAATATCCGCGATTCGGCGATGCCGCTGATGCAGCGGCTGCATCGTGAACTCGGTGAAAGCGTGAATCTGGGCGTTCGGCAGGGCGACGAGATCGTCTATGTCGAGCGCACCTCGAGCGGACGTTCTTCGGTGCGCGTAGTACACCTGGTCGGCGCCCGCGCGCCGCTGCATGTCACGGCGGTCGGCAAGTTGTTCCTGGTAGAAGACGGCGTGCAGAAAGTCCGCGAGTACGCCAAGCGCACCGGTCTGCCCGGCGCCACGCCGGCATCATTGACCACCCTCGCGACGCTGGAGCGCGAACTGGAGCGCGTGCGCAGGCATGGTGTGGCTTTCGACAACGAGGAAATCGAGCAGGGTTTGCGGTGCATCGCCGCGCCGATCCGTGACGACTCGGGCGAACTGGTGGCGGGCTTGTCGGTCTCGGCACCGGCTGATCGGCACAACCCCGATTGGGCCGTTGCGGTGCGCAAGGCGGCCGATGAAATCTCGGCAGCGATCGGTTACGTCAAGCTGGGAAAGTAGCTCTGGCGTTGCCTTTCTTCGGAGTTCGGCGAATGGCCTCAGCCTGAGGTCGGGTGCTTTGCCAGCGACGCGGTCTCAACCCAGCGCTTGATACGGTTGGCGTCGCCGATACGGGTCATCTTTCCCAGCGAGTCGAGCAGCACGATGATGGTCGGTTTGTTGTTGAGCCACGCCTGCATCACCAGGCATTTGCCGGCCTCGTTGATATAGCCGGTCTTCGACAAGCCGATATCCCACGAGGCGCTTTTCACCAGGCTATTGGTATTGTGAAAGGACTGCGTCCGACCGGCGATCTTCACGTCATACCCGGTCGTGGTGGTGAACTCGCGGATCAACGGGTATTGGTGGGCGAAGGCCACCATCTTGACCAGGTCGCGGGCACTGGAAACGTTGGCGGCGGTGAGCCCGGTCGGGTCGGAAAAATGGGTATCCTGCAAACCCAGTTCCAGGGACTTGAGGTTCATCGCCGCGATGAATGCCTCGCGTCCGCCCGGGTAATTGCCCGCCAACGAAGATGCGGCACGGTTTTCGGAGGACATCAAGGCCAGCCGCAGCATTTCCTCGCGGTTCAGATGGGTGCCGACCTTGAGGCGCGAGCGGGTGCCCTTCAGGGTATCCACGTCTTCGTCGCTGATCGTCAGCGTCTCGGTCAGGTCCGGTTTGCTGTCCAGCGTCACCATGGCCGTCATCAGCTTGGTGATGGAGGCGATCGGCAACACCGCGCCGGCGTTCTTCTCGAACAATACCGTGCCGGTCGATTGATCCAGTACCAGGGCCGCGGCGGACCGAACCACCAGGTGGGAGGTGTCCTGTATGGCGGTTCTGCCACCGCGCCTCTTGACAACTTGTTTGTACTTCTTGACGGCGATGACCTTCTTTTTCTGTCCCGCATTCGCCAAGCCCGGGCCCGCAGTCAGGCTCAAGCCGAGCATTGCGAGCAATATCATCGTGGCTTTTCTCATAATGTGTCCGTTCTCCCGTGCCGCATGGTACACATGGTACGCAAAATACGTTTAGGTACGCCTAGGTCGCTTTGGGTACATGATTTGGGCCACAGTGTAGCAGCGGATGCGTTCGCCGACAATGATAATAGCGACATTCAGACTGAATAATTAACCAGTTGCCACGGTTTATTGATCCGATATCTGAAGAAACGCGCGAACTTCGTCCTTCCTTGCCTGGGTATCGCGGTAGCCCAGGTCGATCAAGGCCCTGGTGTAAGGCGGTTCGAACAGCAGATAACTGGTCAGCGCGCCGCCGTGCTTGTTCAGCGCGCCGATATTGCCCAGCAGCGCCCGAACCGGCCAGGGCAGGCTGCGCGCATAACGGGCGGCGATGTGGTCGAGACGCTCCGACGGTGCGATCACCAGCACGTTGATGGGCCGCAGGGAAACCCCATGTTGCTGCTGGATTTCCTCGGGAATCATGCTCAGCGTGTGGTTGATGCGGCGGATGCGCTCGAGGTCGACCGACAGGCTGTCGAGGAAGATGCTCGATAGCGCATGACCGGCGATTTGCGCCAGCGATGGATAATCTTCGCCCGTCCCGCGGAAGCTCTCGGGTGTGGACATGCGTCCGGCGCCAACCACCAGGATCTTGTCGGCACCGAGGTGGATGGCGGGCGAGATGGGGGCCACCTGCCGCATCGATCCGTCGCCGAAATATTCCCGATTGATCTTGACCGACGGAAAGATGAATGGAATCGCGCTGGAAGCCATCAAGTGGTCCAGGCCAAGGCGGACGCGGGCGCCAAAGCGCTGGGAGCGTTGCCAGGGTTGCAGGTCGTCGCGTCCCTGAAAGAAGCTGACGCTCTGGCCGGAGTTGTAGCCGGAGCAGGTCAGGCTGACGGAGTGCAGGGCCCGGCTGGCGATCGCAGTTTCGATGCGATCGAAGTCGAGGTGGTCAGTCAGCAAGCGGCGCAATGGCGCGTTGTCCAGCAGCGAGCGCGGCCCGCGCTTGACCAGCCAACCGCCGAGCAGGGCGCCGAGCCAGCGCGCCCCGGTGGTCCCTATCCCGACTGCATCGGCGCGATAGACATCGCCGGCGTGGAAGTTGCGCCAGATTTCCAGCAACGCCAGAACGCCGGCGCCGAAATCCTCGGCGGTGGTTGCCAGGGATGCGGCATTGATGGCGCCCGCCGAGGTGCCGCAGAGGATGGGAAACGGATTGCGTTTCGGATCCGGCAACATTTCTCGAATCGCCGCCAGCACGCCGACCTGGTAGGCGGCGCGAGCGCCGCCCCCTGTGAGTATCAAGGCGGTCCTGGACTCGGCTTTGGCTAACTCCGAGGTTTCAACGCGATGCATCGCCGGCCGCTGGTCTCGTGGTTTGACGTCTTTCAGCGGGCGGGTTTTGCCTGTTGCTGCGCCACCTCGGTCGACAGCAGCGCGGTCACGTTGACGATACGCCGCACAGTCGCCGTCGGCGTCAGGATATGCGCCGGGCGGGCTGCCCCGAGCAGCAATGGGCCTACCGTAAGGCCATCGCCCGCCGCGGTCTTCAGCAGGTTGAAAGCGATGTTGGCGGCATCCAGGGTCGGCATGATCAGCAGGTTGGCTTGACCGGTCAGTTGTGAGTTGGGGAACACCTGGCGGCGGATTTCCTCGGACAAGGCCGCATCACCATGCATCTCGCCTTCGACCTCGAGCTTCGGCGCCGACTCCTGCACCATCACCAGCGCGCGACGCATCTTGACGGCCGTTGGCGTGTCTTCCGCGCCGAAACTCGAATGTGACAGCAGCGCCACCTTCGGCACCAGACCGAAACGCCGGACCTCTTCGGCCGCCAGCAAGGTCATTTCCGCAATTTGTTCGGCCGTCGGATCGTAGTTGACGTGGGTGTCGCAGATGAACAGGGTGCGGTTGGGCAGGACCAGCATGTTCATCGCGTAGAAGTTGTCGATGCCGGTTCTTCTGCCGATGGCGATATCTACATAGCGGAGATGCTGGGAGTGTTTGCCAAAAGTGCCGCACACCATGCCATCGGCATAGTTATGGCGCAACAGCATGGCGCCGATCAAGGTCGTCTTGCGGCGCATTTCGCGCTTGGCGTATTCGATGCCGATGCCCTTGCGGCAGGTCAGGTCGTAGTAGTCCTGCCACAATTCCTTGTAGCGCGGATCGGAATCCAGATTGATCTGCTCGAAATGTTCTCCGGCGCGGATGCGCAGGCCGGATTTGGCGATGCGCGCCTCCATCACCTCGGGACGACCGACCAGGATCGGTCGCGCCAGGCCTTCGTCGACCACGGTTTGTACGGCGCGCAATACCCGATCATCCTCGCCTTCGCAGAACACGATGCGCGCCGGTGCCTTCTTCGCCGCCGCAAATACGGGGCGCATCAGCAGGCCGGTGTGATAGACGAAATCGTTCAACTGCTGGCGGTAAGCTTCCAGATCGGCCAGCGGCCGCGAGGCAACGCCGGACTTCATCGCTGCTGCCGCGACCGCCGGTGCGATCTTGACGATCAGGCGCGGATCGAACGGACTCGGAATCAGGTAATCCGGGCCGAACTTGACTTCCTCATTGTGGAAAGTCGCCATCATCATGTCGGATTGCTCGGCGTGGGCGAGATCGGCGATGGCATGCACGGCCGCCAGCTTCATCGGCTCGTTGATGGTCGTCGCGCCGACGTCCAGGGCACCGCGGAAAATGAACGGGAAGCACAGGACGTTATTCACCTGGTTCGGATAATCCGACCGACCCGTGCCGATGATGACATCGGGGCGCACCGCCTTGGCTTCCTCGGGCAGGATCTCCGGCGTCGGGTTGGCCATCGCCAGGATGATCGGGTTGGGCGCCATGTTCTTGACCATTTCCGGCTTCAACACGCCGGCCGTGGACAGGCCCATGAATACGTCGGCCCCGGCGGTGATGTCGCCCAGCGTCCGGTGCGCCGTGTCCTGGGCATAGCGCGCCTTGGACGGGTCGAGTTTCGCATCGCGGCCCACGTAAATCACCCCTTTGCTGTCGACGACGAAGACGTTCTTGGGATTCAGCCCAAGGCTGACCAGCAGGTCCAGGCAGGCGATGGCCGCCGCGCCGGCGCCGGAACAGGCCAGTTTGATGTCGCCGATCTTCTTGTCGACTACGCGCAGTCCGTTGATTATCGCCGCGCTGGCGATGATGGCGGTGCCATGCTGGTCATCGTGAAAGACGGGAATCTTGAGCCGCTCGCGCAGCTTCTTTTCCACGTAGAAGCATTCGGGCGCCTTGATGTCTTCCAGGTTGATGCCG
>JBAYJH010000070.1:0-17733 GCA_041665185.1 Sterolibacterium sp. | reverse complement strand
TCCGGAAGCATCGATGCCGACAATGCGGGCAACCGCTACACCGGCGAAAACCGCATCGGGGCGACGGTTAATCTCAACAACCCAACCGGTCGCGGCGATGTCGCCACGCTGCGCGGCATGACTTCCGGATCGGGCCTGAACTACCTCCGCGGGTCTTACCAGATGCCCTTGGGCAAGGCCACGGGAGGCGTCGCCTACACCCACATGGACTACCGGCTGGGCAAGGAGTTCGCGGATCTACAGGCACATGGCACGGCGGAGATCGCCAGCATCTACGGCAGCTATCCGTTGTTCCGCACGCGCCGCAACAACGTGAACGCCCATCTGGCTTTCGATGCCAAGACCTTCCAGGACAAGATAGACTCGACCTCGTCTGTCACCGACAAGGAGGCCCAGGTCTTGATGGCCAGCCTTCAAGGCGACCACCACGACGATTTCGGCGGCGGCGGATTGAACAGCTATTTCCTCACGCTGAGCGGCGGCAACATCGATATACAGACACCGGCGGCGCTCGCTGCCGACCAGGCCACCGCGCGCAGCAACGGCCGGTTCAGCAAGGTGTCGTTCAACGCCTCGCGTTTGCAGAACCTGACGCACACCACCTCCTTTTACATTTCCCTCGACGGTCAAGCGGCGTCGAAGAACCTGGATGTCTCCGAGAAGATGGAACTGGGCGGCATGAGCGCCGTGAGAGCCTATCCGGAAGGCGAGGCTTTCGCGGACGAGGGCTATGTGTTGACCCTGGAAGCCAGAATGCGTCTGCCGCGATTAACCGCCAACATGCCCGGCCAAATGCACTTGATCGGCTTTGTCGATGGAGGCCACGTCACCATGCACAAGAATCCGTGGACCGCGGGCGAGAACACCAGGAACCTGAGCGGCGCCGGGATTGGGCTTACCTGGATGGAATACAACAATTTCATGGTCACAGCGTATTACGCCCACAAGCTCGGGAACGCGTCGGCGACCTCGGCCCCGGACCGGTCGGGTCGCTTCTGGATCCAACTCGTCAAATACTTCTGATTGCGGACCATTGCGGACGATTGCGTACCACTCCCCGCCCCGACCAATCTAAATCGAAAACTAAGGATAAAACGTCATGAACCGCAGCTACCGATCAATCTGGAACGACAAGACCGCCACCTTCGTGGCGACATCCGAACTTGCCAAGGGCGCTGGCAAGAAATCCTCATCGGCGGCGAGTCAGGTCACGACGGGCGCTCACTTTGCGCTGAAATGGCTGACCTTATCCGTGATGCTGGCCTTTGGGCCGAATGTCCATGCCTTGCCGACGGGCGGCACTGTATCCGCAGGCAGTGCCAGCATTGCCACCGCAACGGGCAGCATGACGATCAGTCAGGCCAGCCAGAACGCCGCCATCAACTGGCAGAGTTTCGGTATCGGATCCGGGGAAGCGGTCCGGTTCGTGCAACCTAACACTAACTCGGTCATCCTCAACCGGGTGTTGGGGCCCGATCCATCCAGCATCCTCGGCACCCTCTCCGCCAACGGCAAAGTGTTCCTGGTGAACCCCAGCGGCGTGCTGTTCGGCAGAGGCGCGCAAGTAAATGTCGGCGGGCTGGTGGCATCCACCCTCAATATCACCGACGGCGATTTCATGGCCGGCAACTACAAGTTCGCCGGCGCCGGCAACGCCAGCATCGTCAACCAGGGCTCGATCAATGCCGATGGTGGCTATGTCGCCCTGCTGGGTGCCAGCGTCAGCAATGAAGGTGTGATCTCGGCACAGCTCGGCACGGTCGCGCTCGCCGCCGGTAACGCAATCACCCTGGACGTGGCAGGGGACGGGTTGCTCAACGTGCTGGTCGATCAGGGTGCGGTGAATGCGCTGGTTCACAATGGCGGGCTGATCCAGGCCGACGGCGGACAAGTGTTGCTGACCGCCCGATCGGCGGGGAATCTCCTGCAGAGCGCGGTGAACAATACCGGCGTGATCCAGGCGCGGAGCATCGAAAACCACAACGGCACGATCAGACTGCTCGGCGATATGCAAAGCGGCGTGGTGAACCTGGACGGCAAGCTCGACGCCTCGGCGCCGAACGGCGGGGATGGTGGCTTCATTGAAACCTCGGCCGCGCTCCTCAAGGTCGCCGACAGCGCGATCGTCACCACTCTGGCGGTGCAAGGCAAACCCGACAAATCCGGCAAATCCGGCAAATCCGGCAAATCCGGAACCTGGTTGATCGACCCCATGGACTTCACCGTCGCAGCCGGGTCCGACATCGCCGGCAGCACCCTCAGCGGCAACCTGGTCACCGGCAATATCACCATACTTAGCGACAGCGGCGCCGCCGGTACTCTCGGCAACGTCAACGTCAATGAAGCGGTCACCTGGACGGCGGCGACGACGCTGACCTTGAACGCGGTGCAGGATGTGAATGTGAATGCGGCCATCACGGCGACCGGCGGAAACCTGGTGACGATCGCCGGACGCGATACAAACTTCCAGGCCGCCATCACCACGACCAATGGAAACATCACCTCGAGTTCCGGACGCGATCTCAACATCAATGCGGCCGTCACGACGACCGATGGCAACTTTACGGCGTGCTGCGGACGCGACATCAACATCACGGCAGCGATGACGACGACCAGGGGCAATGTTCTGCTACGTGCCGGCAATGCGGTATCGGGGACGCTTCCTGCGGGCACCGTGACTTTCGCGCCCGGCACCCCCAAGTATACCGTCACCGGTCCGGGTGCCGCGGTCACGGTTGACTACACGCCCAGTTCATACGCGACGCCGACGGATTATTCCGGAAACTTCACGTTGACCGGCGGAGCCACGCTGACGCAACACATGCTGGTGTTCGTGAAGGGCAACGACAAGGTCTATGACGGCAACACCACGGCGACGCTGTCATTCCTGGGCACCCCGGAGGTTGGCGGCAATATCCTCACCTTGATACCGGGCACGGCCACCTTCGACGACAAGAACGTAGCGCCAAACCTGGGAATCAGCTATAGCGGCTATACCCTGGGTGGTGCGGACGCCGCCAAATTTTCCCTGTGGGCTTCCTGCATTCCCGGTCCCGGAAGAACCAGCGCGGCGATTCTCGCGGCACCGATGACTGTGCGGGCAAACGACGCCACCAAGGCATACGGCCAGACCTCCACGCCGGCCGGAACGGCCTTCACCCTGCCGGTACCACCGGTCGCCGGTGAAACCGTCGGCAGCGTCAGCGAGACCAGCTCGGGCTCCCCGGCGACCGCCGGCGTAGCCGGCAGTCCCTATGCGATCATTCCGAGCAATGCCACCGGCGGTACTTTCTTGGCATCCAATTACAACATCACCTATATCAACGGCGCGCTGACGGTGACTCCCGCGCCGCTGTCGATCAAGGCAAACGACGCGACCAAGGTCTATGGCCAGACCTTCACGCCGGCCGGCACCGCCTTCACGACGCCGGTCGCGCCGCTGAACGGCGAAACCGTCGGCAGCGTCACCGAGACGAGTCCGGGCACGCCGCCAACCGCCGGCGTGGCCGGCAGCCCGTATGCGATCACGCCCAGCAACGCCACCGGCGGTACCTTCACGCCGTCCAACTACACCATCACTTACCTCACTGGCGCTCTGGCCGTTACCCCGGCGGCGCTGACGGTCAAGGCCAACGACGCCACCAAGGTTTACGGCCAGACTTTCACTCCGGCCGGTACTGCCTTTACCACACCGGTGGCGCCCCAGAACGGCGAAACGGTCGGCAGCGTCACCGAAGTGAGTCCCGCCGGAACACCAGCGACGGCAGCCGTGCCGGGTCCGTATGCGATCACGCCAAGCGCCGCCACTGGCGGCACCTTCGTGCCGGCCAACTACATCATCACCTACCTCAACGGCGCGTTGGCGGTAACCCCTGCTCCATTGACCGTGAAGGCAAATGATGCCACCAAGGTTTTCGGCGATACGTTCATTCCATCGAACACGGCTTTCACCACCCCGGTGGCGCCGCAGAACGGCGAAACCATCGGCACAGTGACCGAAACGAGTCCGGGCACGCCGGCAAGCGCGGCTGCCCCCGGTCCGTACGCGATCACACCCAGCGCCGCCACCGGCGGCACCTTCACCCCTGCCAATTACACCATCACCTACCTCGATGGCACACTGGCAGTGACTCCGCTCGTGGTGCCGCCAGTTGTCATCCCGCCGGTCGTCATCCCGCCGGAAGTCGTTCCACCAGTTGTCATCCCGCCGGTCGTCATCCCCCCCGAAGTTGTCCCTCCAGTTGTGGTTCCGCCGGTCGTAACCCCACCGGATACTACCCCGCCGGATACAGTACCGTCGGCGCCAGCGGCAGTGGGAGCAATGCCATTCGTCGAGCAGGCGGAGTCGTCGCCTGAACAACAGGGGCAGCCCGGTACTCAGTTGATTCCGTTGCTGGTCGTGCCTGCCCGGGTGCCGCCGGTAGCGCTGGTGGTGATACCCGCCCAGCCGCCGGTGATCGCGCCCGCGCCAGTCCCGCCGGCGATTGTCCCTCTGCCGGCCGAACCCGCACCAAAGCCCTATGTGGCGCCCGTGCATCCACGCAAACAGGATCGGAATTAAGTCAGCAGATTCTGCCCCGCTGAATCTTGAGCCAACGGGGCCGTTGTTGACGCGCAAAGCGAGGCAATTTGTCCTTGGGTTGATGCTTGCCAGCTTGACAGTCCCGTCGCTTGCCGCGCCGGAACAGAGTGGGCTGGCTCCGCCGGCGCGCATTGCCAGACACGCCAACTTCCATCGCGAGCCGGCCTCCCGAGAAGCCCTACGTCTGGCCGACTGGGTCGTCGACTCGGGTGACAATCAGGGCCTGCCCTTCGTGATCGTCGACAAGACGGGGGCCAAGGTCTTTGTATTCCATGCCAGTGGTTTGCTCCGTGGGGCCGCTCCCGCGCTGCTCGGTCTGGCAGTGGGCGATGAATCGGTCGCCGGGATCGGCGACCGTGCCTTGTCGGGCATTCGCCCAGAGGAACGCACCACTCCGGCAGGCCGCTTCGTGGCTTCGCTGGACCGCAATGCCCGCGGCAAGGGCATACTCTGGGTCGACTATGATTCTGCCGTCTCCCTGCATCCGGTCCTGACCAGCAATCTCCGCGAGCGTCGCCTGGAGCGCCTGACCACCCCGACGCCGCTCGACAACCGGATCTCCTACGGCTGCATCAACGTTCCGGCCAAGTTCTATTCCAACGTCGTTAACCCGGCGTTTACCGGGACGAATGGCATCGTCTATGTGTTACCGGAGGTCCGCGACACCCGCGAGATATTTCGTTCGTACTATGACGTTCTGTGATGCGGAATATCCATTCGACGGATCCCCGCTGCGCTGATCCAAGCTAGGCAAATCATCGGGAACCGCTGCGCTTGGACTGATTTTGTCGAAAAAAAAGACAGGCGAACCTGTCTTCTTCCCAGCAGCAAAACACCGATTACTTGGGTGCCGCGGCTTTCACATCAGCCTTGCCTTCGGCCTTCACTGCGGCGGTATCGGCTTTGGCGGCGGCCTTGTCGGTCTTCGCTTCGGCTTTCACCTTGTCAACCTTGGTTTCCGTTGCGGCTGCGGCTTTGTCAGCCTTCGCCTTGGCTTTGGCGGCCTTGGCTTCTGCCTTGGCTTTGGCCTTGGCGGCTTTGGCTTCCGCTTTGGCGACCTTGGCATCGGCCTTGGCATCGGTCTTCACTTCGGATTTCACGGCTTTGGCGTCGGCCTTCTCGGCTTTGACTTCAGCCTTGACGACGGCGGGCGCTGCCGGCGCGGCGGCTTGCGCGAATACGGAAGTCGCAAACAGGCCGACAACCAGTGCAGCGATCAATTTGTTCATTGGGTAACCTTTCATGTGGTGACAATAAGTAACGAGAACTGCGGTATTTCAAGCTAAATAACGCTTTCGGGTCCGGGCCGTTGACCACCCGCGGAAATAAAGCCATCTCGTGTGAATCCATTGAAGTCGTCCAATGTTGGATACCGCACATATGGCGTGACGGCAATGCGCTAGTCTGTGAGTCGAGCTTGGTCGCTTGAGCGGCCAGTTTCTCCGCTCAAGACAGCTACTCTCCCCTCCCTGACAACAATTCAAATGAAATTCAAGGATTATTACCAGGCCCTCGGCGTCGAGCGTACGGCCACGGCGGAGGAAATCAAGAAGGCCTACCGCAAACTGGCTCACAAGTTCCACCCGGATATCACCAAGGATCCCAAGGGCGAGGAAAAATTCAAGGAGATTGCGGAAGCTTACGCGGCTTTGAAGAGTCCCGAAAAGCGCGACGCCTACGACAAGCTGGGGAGGCGCCCCGACGGACAGGCATTCACGCCGCCACCGGATTGGCAGCAGCAATTCAATACAGGCGAAACCGGCTTCGACGATGTGGACCTGTCGGACCTGTTTGCCGCCTTTGACCGCGCAGAGCGCGCCGGCCAGGCGCGCGAAGACTTGCCGCTGCCCGGCCAGGACTACAAGGTCACCGCTCACGTGACACTCGAACAGATCTATCGTGGCGAGGAAATCGAAATCCGCGCCGAACTTCCGGAGTACGACGCGCACGGCCTGCCCCATCGCATCGCGCACACCTTTCGCATCATCCTCCCCGGCGGCGCGGCCGACGGCCAGCGCCTGCGATTGGCCGGCAAGGGCGGGCGCGGGCTGAATGGCGGGCGGCCCGGCGACCTGTTGGTCGCCCTGGCCTTGCTGCCCCATCCGCTGTACCGGATCAGCGGCCGCGATCTCTACCTCGATCTGCCGCTGGCGCCATGGGAAGCGGTGCTGGGTACCCTGGTCCAGATTCCCACCCTGGGCGGGATGGTGGAAATCAAGATCGTTCCGGGCACCACCGCCGGGCAGAAGCTGCGGCTGGCCAAGCGCGGCCTGGCTTGCGCCGACGGCACCAGCGGAACCTTGTTCGCCGTGATCAGGATTGAGGTGCCGAAGAGCGTCAGCCCCAGCGAACTGGAACTGTATCGACAACTGGCAGCGGCGTCCGAATTCAATCCGCGTCGACACTTTGCACCAGGAGCGGCAGCATGAAACCACAAGTCGGCGATTGCGTCTGGCTACACGGAAGCGAGGTTTGCCAGATCGAACACCTGGCCGAGGTGTCGGGATTGACGCTGGAGGAAATCGAAGATCTCATCGAGATCGGCGTAATCGCGCCGGTGAACCCGGCCGCCCAGCCGACCTGCTTTCAAGTTCACTATGTCCTTACCGTAAAGACCGCGCGCCGGCTGCGCGACGACTTTCAGCTCGACCGCCATGGGGTCGCGCTGGCTCTAACCCTGTTGCGGCGCATCGACGAACTGGAGGCGGAAGTAGCCGCTCTCCGCGGAGCGGTGAACTTTCGCGGCTAAGTGCGAAAGCGAACAGACCCTTCCGATGGCGTTTCGTAACGTACACCGAATCACCGTAACCTCATTGAAGGAGCCGTCACATGAATATCTTCGCAAGATCGAATAGCGAAAAGCTGATCCAGGAAATAAAATCCGTCGTGGTCGACGCTGAAGCGCTACTGCGTGCCACCAAAGGTCAGGCCGGTGCTGAAGTCGCCGATCTGCACGCCACCATGACGGGACGTCTGGCCGCCGCCAAAAGCCACCTGATGGCCGTCGAGGAAGCCATGGTTCAAAGCGCGCGGCGGGCCGCCAAGAATACCGATGAATACGTCCATGATAATCCATGGCAGCTCATATCCGTCGCCGCCGGTATTGGATTGCTGATCGGTTACCTGATTCATCACTCCAGCCGCGACTACTCCTGAAGCAAGCCGGGGCACTTGTCTTCCGTCACCACCGGCCTCTGCCGAGAGCCTCGTTCAGTCGGGCGAGTGCTATGCCGCTCTCCCGACTGAAATCAGCTATCCATACCGGGACGGGATGGCTGCGCCCCGAAATCCAGGTTCAATTCGACCGCACGCGCATGCGGTCGGTGATGTCCGAACCGATCCCGCGGTAACCGATAAACCGGCTGGCGGAATCGAACATCGGCTCCCCGCTCACCTGCAAATACTGCGTTGTTCCATCTGCATTGCGCCGACTGTAGACGAAATCGAGGAAGGGACGCCGCGCCGCGATGTTATCGGCCAATTGCGCACGCTCGGCTTCGTTCCAGGTTCCCGCCAGCACACCGCTGGTCGCGCCCAGCATGTCGCCCGCCGCCAATCCGAGCATTTCATGGACCGGGCCGGAAATCCTCGTATATTTTCCATCCGCGTCCTGCTCCCAATACCAGTCCGACGACAGCTCCGTGAAGCTCTTGAAGCGCGCCTCGCTTTCACGCAATTCGGCGGTACGCTCCAGCACCGTCTGTTCCAATACTTTGTTGTAAAGGTCCAGCTTCCGGTACAGCAGCCTGACTTCCAGCAGATTGTGGATGCGCGTCTGGACCTCGGTCAGGTCGAAGGGCTTGCTGACAAAATCTTTCGCGCCCGCCTTCAGCGCGCGCAGCTTGTGGCCAGGTTGCGCCGTGATGACCAGTACTGGCAGATAACTGTCGGTTTCGATTTCCTTCAGTTTCTCCATGACCTGGAATCCGTCCATGTCCGGCATTTGCAGGTCGAGCAGGATCAGGTCGTAGCGCTCCGCCAGGTGCATCGGCGCGACGGCGCGCGGATCCATGGTGGTGGCGATGTGCCGGTATCCGACATCGCGCAGCAGTTGTTCCAACAGGATTACATTCGCCTCCTGGTCATCGACGATCAGGATGCTGGCGTTCAGGATTTCGGCGGCTTCGAGCATTGCATTCTTCCCATTAGGTCAATCGGCCTCTTGTGCTTATAAGGTGGGGCGGCGTCACTTCGACGGTCCCGTCAGTTCCGCCGCAAATTGCAGGGCGACGTCCAGTGCAGCCATGAACTCGTCGACCTTGATCGGCTTGGTCAGGTAACGGAAGAATCCCGCCTCCATTCCGCGCTCGATGTCGCGCGGAATGGCGTTGGCCGACAATGCCATGACGGGAATATGGGCGGTGGCGGGATCTCGACGCAGGCTCTCCAGGGCGCCATAGCCACTCATCCCGGGCAAGTTGATATCCATCAAAATGACCGTCGGTAGAAAAGTGCGAGCGAGTTGAATGCCTTGATATGCATCGATGGCCGTCAGCAGCTTCAGGTCGCTGCGCCGTGCGATCAACTGCTCGACCAGAAGCAGGTTCGCTGGATTGTCTTCGACATACAGCACCGTGCGTTGTTCCGACGCTGCCGGCAACGCCGAACCACCGGCGGGTTCGACGCTGAGGGGATCGACGCCTCCCGGGACAAGCGCCGGCTTGGCGGATGCCACAAAGTCGACCCAAAATTCACTGCCGATGCCGACGTCGCTGTCAACGCCGATATCCCCACCCATCAATTCCACCAGGCGCTTGGTGACGACCAGCCCGATGCCGGTACCTTCCTCGCTATTGGACTCCTGCCCCAGCCTGTTGAAAGGCTGGAAAAGTTGTGCAATCTGCTCCGGAGTAAGGCCGGCGCCGGTATCCTTGAAGCTCACCCGCACCCGATTTTCACCGCTCTTCGCGCATAGCACCGTCACCGCGCCACCGACTTGATTGTATTTAATCGCGTTCGTCAGCAAGTTGATGATGACCTGCTTCACCCGGGTGCGATCGGCATGGATATAGAAATTCTCGTCAAAATTCGTAAAGCTCAGCTTGATGCCGCGCTTTTGCGCCTGGGGTTCTATCATCGCCCGGCAATCCTTCATCACGTCGGTGAGCGACATGGCTTCCTTCGAGATGGTCACCTTGCCTGCCTCGATCATCGACAGATCGAGGATTTCATTGATCAGGCGCAACAGATACCAGCCAGCCTTCAAAATCTGGTCGATCGACAGCATTTGTGTCGGGCTGGGCGGCGGCTTCCCGGATGCCATCAACTGGGCAAATCCGAGTACCGCATTCAGCGGTGAGCGCAGCTCGTGGCTCATGCTGGAGAGAAACTCCGATTTCGCCATGTTGGCTTTTTCCGCCGTCGCCATGGCCGTTTCCAGCTCGATGTTGTTTTTCTTCAAGGCATGTTCGAACTGCTTGAGCTCGGTCACGTCCCTTGCCGCCGCGAACACGCCGCGCAGGTTGCGGTCCCGGTCGTGCAGGGTGGCTGCATTGAACGACACCACCGTCTCCTTGCCATCCCTGGCGCGGGCGATCAATTCGTAGTTGGTGACCTTGCCTTCGCGCAATACCCGGGAAATCGCCACCTCGGCGCGGTCCTGATCGGTGAAATAGTTCTTGAACGGCGCCCCGATCAGTTCGTCGCGGGTGCATCCGGTCAGGGCTTCCATCTGCTGATTGACGTCGCCGATGATACCGCGCGGATCGGTGGTCATGATCGCGTCGATGTTCGATTCGATCAGCGAACGCGTATAGAACTGCTGATCGCGCAAACGCTGGTCGAGCAGCGCCTGCTCCGCTTCGACCTGCTTGCGCGCGGTGTTGTCGGTGCCGATCAACAGATAGCCGATCACCTGGCCCTGCGCGTCGCGCAGCGCGGTGACCGACACAATCGCCGGGAAGCGGCTGCCGTCCTTGCGGATATAGGTCAGTTCGTAGATATCCTCGATGCCGCGGGAGGCCTTGAATACCAGCGCCTCGAAACCCGGCGTGATAGTCGTACCCAACTCCCGGCTCAGGCTCGCCGCCCGCGCGATGATTTCCTGCGAATCCGAAATACCCGCCGGGGTAATCTTGTCCACCACGTCCGAGGCGCTGTAACCCAGCATGCGTTCGGCGCCGACGTTGAAAATCTGGATCACACCATTGGCGTCGGTGGCGATGCTGGAAAAGTTCGCGCTGTTGAAAATGGCGTCTTGCAAGGCCACCACTTTCAACAACGGTTGTCGCGCCTCGATCGACACTTTTTCCGCGGCTGACCGGCTGAGCACGGCGCGCCGTATCAGCACCGTGAGCAGCGCCAGGAACGCCAGCAACAGGACGATGCAGGACATGGTGATCTTGAGGCGGAGCAATTCATCGTCCTTGCGGTTTTCCAGCAAGGTCTGCTCCTTTGCATCAGCCTCCTGCATGAGGCCATGCATCCTGGCGGCCACGTCGCGTCCAGCACTCAGCAAAGGTTGCACCGCATTGATGCCCTGCGAATCGAATACCGCCTGCCCTTCATGGAAGATGCCGATTCGCCGGTCGACGGCCCCCTGGATCAGATCGATGCGATCCTGCTGGGAGAGGTTGTCCACCGTCAATGCCTTGAGTTGCTGGAAGACTGTAGTCAGCCCCGCCAGGGCGGCATCACGCTGCGACAGATAGTTCCTTTCCCGGGTCAGGAAATAGGCCCATTGCCCGTTCTCGGCGCGGTCGATTCTGGAGCGCAGTTCGTCGAACTCGGCAATTACCGCGCGGCTGTGGTCGACCGACCTGATCGTGGCCATGGGTAGAACGAAGTTCCAGGCGAATCCTCCTACCAGCAGCAATACCGCCAGAGTGACTCCGAAACCGAACAACATCAATCGCTCGACCGATGACTTTTGCATGATGCGCATGAATTGTGACCTGGATTAGGTTAACCAGCGCGCCGACGTCGGCGCGCGCAAGGCGCTGGCGACGCTGCCGCCATTGCAACAGCCCCGGTCCGCCATTGCATTTTGGTGACGCGACGACCCGCGCTCGCCTGAAGGTGTTTCATCGAACCACGCGGATCGCCGCCGGCTTGCTCTGGCGCTGTTGCACATCCGACAACAGCCGGGCGAACTCCTTCTTGACCACCGCATAACACTCGCAGACCTCGCCTTCCAGGCCGACCCGGTCCACCACCGTGATGTGACCGCGCCGATAGCGGATGAAGCCGCCGTTCTGCAATTTGCCGGCCGCCTCGGTGACGCCTTCGCGCCGCACGCCGAGCATGCTGGCGATCAATTCCTGGGTCATGGTCAGATCGTTGCTGGGCAGCCGATCCAGGGTCAGCAGGAGCCAGCGGCATAATTGCTGCTCCACCGAGTGGTGACGGTTGCATACGGCGGTCTGCGACATCTGCGTGATCAAGGCCTGGGTATACCGCAACAACAGGCGCAGCACCGGCCCCGCCCGATTGAACTCTTCCATCAATATCCTGGCGCTGAGCCGGTAGCCATGCCCGCCGGTCTGGACCACGGCGCGGCTGGGGGTGGTGTTGCCGCCCATGAAGAGCGAAATCCCCAGCACGCCTTCATTGCCCACCCCGGCGATTTCGGACGATCCCCCATCTTCCAGCACATACTGTAGCGAGATGATGGAGGTGGTTGGAAAATACACGTGCTGCATCTTGCCGCCGGACTCATAGAGCACGTCACCGAGCAGCATCGGAATCAACTCCAGATGCGGCGCCAGACGCTCGAACTCCGCATCGAGCAAGGCAGCCAGCAGATGATTCTGGTTGGGGTCGTGCGTACTGGACATATCAGGATACCTGTTTCCAGTCGTTGGCCGGCAAGGCTGTAACTAAGGCACGACAAGATGGTCGAAGGACACGGTAACATGTTTGGCGGTTGCCACGGACTTTATTCCAACTTGGGCTTTGAGTCTGTGTGTTACCACACATAGGGGAAGCCACCGGTCCCAGGCAACACCGGTCATACCGCCGCATCCTCAATCCGAAGTGCGCCAGCGCACCGACCGGGCGACGATTCCCGAATATCCTTGTTCTATGAAATCAACACTTCCCACGAAAATTGTGCGCGCCAGGCAAGCGCTGATGTGTCTGGCCGGCGCTTGCTTGCTTGGATCGAGCCTGTCGGCAGCCGCATTCGACTCGCGGGGTGCCCGCTCCTGTGGTGACTGGACCCAGCATCGGCTGGACGCAGTCGGCGGACATAAACTCAATTCCGACATCAGCCAGACCTGGCTGGTGGGCTACTTGAGCGGCATGGTCGCGGGCTCGGGCATGGACTTTCTGACCGGGACCAAGAATCCGGTCCTGTTCGGCATGGCAGATGATTTGTGCCGGAAATACCCGCAGGCCGATCTTGCCTTCATCGGCACCGCTATTGCGCGCGAGCTGATGCAGGAGAAAGACATCGTGAACCTCCCCACCCTGCCGTAAGCGAATTTGCACCATACGTGTCAAGGACAATGAAATTGATGACCGGCGCTCAAGAGCCAGCACCTGCCATTCCCCCCCCCACTTTCGCACAGACATCCTCGGGGATGCGTCTGCGCGAAAGAGAGATGAGCAAGCTGCTCGGCTGCTAGCGCTGTATCACCTTGCCGCCGACATCGGAGAGAACGATCTCGACGCGGCGGTTCAACTGGCGGCTTTCCGCGGTGTTGTTTGAAGCGACCGGAAACGACTCACCGTAACCACGAATGGCGATGCGCTCCCGGCTCACACCGAGTTCCAGCAAGGTGCTGCGTACCGCGGTGGCGCGGCGTTCGGACAGTTCTTGGTTATGCGGGGAGGTGCCGGTGCTGTCGGTAAAACCCTCGACCAGTACTGTCCGCTGCGGGTATTGTTGGAGGAAATCAGCCAGCTTCTGTGCGGTGCGCATGCCCTCCGGATTCAAGCGAGCCATGTCGGTGCCGAACAACACGTCACCGAGGGTGATCACCATTCCGCGTTCGGTCTGTTTGGCCGCCATATCCGCCAACTGCGCTTCCAGTTGTGCCGCGCGCGTTTGCGCCTCGAGGGTGGCGCGCTGCGCGTCGGCCGCCGCGTCCTGGGCATCCCGCGTCTTGCGCTGGGCCGCGGCTGCCTGATTGAGCGCCATGTGTGCCGCCATCTTGGACTGCTCGGCATTGGCATTGGCTTGATTGGCTTCGTTGGTACGCTGGTCGAGGCGAATCTGATCACGTTCCTTGGAGGCGGTAGCGACACTGGCTTCGGCAGTCTTCTGTTTGACGACCTCCTGGGTCAAGGCGATCTTCTGCTTGGCCAGGTACGCGAGCTTGTCGATCTTGTCGGCGCTGTCGCTCTTGCTTGCCGCCGCATTGGCTTGCGCCATGGCGACATCGGTCTGCTTCATTTCCAGCGGCGCGTAATTGGCGACGCCCGGATTGTTCTGGGCCGCCTGGTAATCGCCGCGGGTCTGATCCAGCAGGCTGGTGGAATTCGGCATCGAGCTACAGGCGCCGGTTAGGGCGGCGATGGCGAGCAGTATCGGCGTAAGTGGAATTCTTTTCATGGTGATTTCCTTTGATTTGAAGCGGCGTCAGGGGAGATCGCCGCCGGCTGTGGTTAGGGTTGAGGGGCAACTATTTGCTGTTGCGGTTCAATTCTTCGCGCAGGACCCGGATATCGTCTTGCAGGGCATTCGCCGCGGTTTGCGCCTTGGCCGAGTTCGCCTTGCTTTGCGCCAGCTTGGCATCCGCTTCGGCCCGGGTTGCCAGCTCGTTCGCCAGCTTGTAATTCTTCCCCGCCATCGCCTTGTTGGCCAAACTCATCTTTTCACGGGCAGAGTTCATTTCGACCGGGGCGAATTCCGCACCACCAGCGCTGGCGGCATTTTCAACTGCCGCCGACGAAACGGCGACATTGGCGGTCGCCGGCGTTTTCAGGCTGCTGCAACCGACCGTCAACACCGCGGCGGCCGCGCCGACGATGATGAGCCATCGCTGAGTATTTGTTGTCATTTCTTTCTCCATGGAAGCGTTGCCCAAGGCGGGCAGTGTCTTCGATGGATGACGTTATATGCGGTGTCGCCGGATTACTCGGTACGCTGACACACACAGCGTGTTGTTTCTTCGCTGGCCCTTTGGATGGGCAGGAAAATTGACCGGGCCCATGGCGCAACGATCCATGGTGCGCTGCCGAACAGACGCTGGATGCAGCGTTGAATATTCTTATTCCCAGTGACGCGTGGTTTCAGCATCGAGCGCGTTAAGCCAGGCTGGAGTCGCCTGGCAGCGCGTCTTGCGTCTATGTCTCTCGCTTCGGGAGTTTTCCCGTACCGAAATCCAGCAAAGGGAACTCCTATGAAACCGATGACCAAGTTCATGCTTGCCGCATTTGCGGCGTCGACATTCAGCCCGGCATTCGTCATGGCCCAGAGCCAGGATGCACCGAATCAAGGCTATCTGCTCGACACCCGCGGCAATATCGTCAGGAGCGGTACCGGCCTGTGCTGGCACACCAGCGACTGGACACCGGCGCGCGCTGTCGAGTCATGTGATCCGGTCAACAAGCCGGCTGCGGATGCGACGCCCGTACGGGAGCCGATGCTGGTCGCCGACGCGAAACCCGCGCCGGCGAAGACCGAGCCGGCCAGAACGCAGTCGAAGAAGATCAATCTCTCCGGCGATGCATTGTTTGCCTTCGACAAGTCCGTCCTGAAGCCCGAAGGCAAGGCCATGCTCGACGACATGGTGCGCCAACTCGACGGCGCCTCCTACGACACCATACTCGCCACCGGCCACACCGACCGTTTCGGCAGCGATACCTACAACCAGAAGCTCTCGGAGCGCCGCGCGCACGCCGTCAAGGATTATCTGATCAGCAAGAATGTCGTGGCCAGCCGGATCGACGCCGAAGGCAAGGGTGAGACACAGCCGATGACCAGGCCGGGCGAATGCCTCGGCAAGAAAAGCGTCAAAGTCGTCGCCTGTTTGCAGCCAGATCGACGCGTCGATGTGGAAATGCATGGTAGCAAGAGCGTAGTCGGTTCGTTGTAGGTCGCGTCGACCGCCAAACCACGCTACCAGGCGAGGCGGTCACGCAGTTTTTTGATGTGCATACAGGAGAAATTGATCATGAATAGACTTAATCGCATTGTTGTACTGCTTGCCGCGGTCGCCTTTACCGCAATCGCGGGTTGCGCTTCAACCTCCACGCAGGAAAGCACAGGACAGTACTTTGACGACAGCGCCATCACCGCCAAGGTAAAGGCGGCCATTTTCGATGACCAGACGCTGAAGTCCGCGGAAATCAATGTCGAAACGTTCAAGGGCCGGGTGCAATTGAGCGGCTTCGTCAATTCGAAGGAGAGCATAGACCGGGCGGTCGCACTTGCCAAGCAAACCACCGGCGTTGTCTCTGTCAAGAACGACATTCGCCTCAAGTAAATCTATCGGGAAGCCGCGCACGGTCTCTTTCCGGGGCGTAGCAGCAGGTGTAACAAAACGACAACCAGATACTTAATCGAAGTCAGACGAAGAGGTACTCCAATGAAAGCACTTAACAAATTGGCAGCCGGTACATTGGCCGTGGCAGTTTTACTCGGCTTGGGCGCCTGTAGCGAAATGTCGGCCCGTGATCGCAGCACCGCAATCGGTGCCGGTGTCGGCGCGGTCGGCGGTGCCGTCCTGACCGGCGGCAGCGCCGTGGGGACGGTCGGCGGCGCCGCGGTCGGCGGCGTCATCGGCAATGAGGTCGGCAAACACCAGTAAATGCAAGAAGGCAGCGGACGAATGATGCGCCAGCGGGGATCCGCCTGCGCATCGTCGCTCCCTTTCTCCCGTAGGATTGCGCCGCAATGTGCGGCGGTATAGCCATAGAGGAACCGCGCCGTGGAAACCCAAGAAAATAGACTCTCCAACTCCCTGATATGGATCACCGGTATTGCCATTATCCTGTTCTGCGCCACCGGTATTGCCGCCATCATGGGATGGATTCCGACCTCCATGGGCCACGGCAATGACGATCCGCCGCTTGCTTCGACTGAAAGGAAATCCCCGCTCAGGGGAATTCCACGCAGCAATGCGCCTATGGATCCGCAATCGCGCGTGGCGCCCGTCGCGGCGTCGAATGGCGTCCCTGCCCACAGACGCTGCACGGAATGTGGCGTCATCGTGTCGACGCGCCAGATCGAAACTCGCGGTGAAGGAAGCGGAATCGGCGCAATCGGCGGAGGCCTGCTGGGCGGCGTGCTGGGAAACCAGGTTGGCGGTGGCCGCGGGCAGGATTTGGCGACCGTGGTGGGCGCGGTCGGCGGCGTGGTTGCCGGCAACGAAATCGAAAAGAGAATGAAGTCCACACAAGGTTACGATGTCACGATACGTCTGCATGACGGATCGACCCGCGTCATCCGTCAGGTCAATCCACCGATGTGGAGGAACGGCGACTACGTCAAGATCGTCGATGGTGCGATTCACTCGAACTGATACGTGATTCCAGTTGAGCATGCTCGGCGTTAGGCCGACGGCGTCGGAGACCCGTGCAGGCCGCTGGCTCGGGAAGCTGGGAGTCCTGCTCCTGCTTCCGCCGCTGTTGGCCATGCTTTGGATCATGCTTTTCGGCTGGAACTGGGCGCGCGCTCCGCTGGAGCGCCTGACTTTCGAAAAAACCGGCAGGCAACTGGCCATCGGTGGTGACTTGACGCTCAAGCTGGCCTGGCCGGCACCGTGGATCACGGCGCGGCAAATCAGCTTCGCCAATCCACCCTGGGCCGGTGAAAAACAGATGCTCGCCGTGGACGAGGTGGAATTCAGCGTAGATCTGCCCGAACTGCTCGGGATGAAGCTGGTTTTTCCCGAGGTCCGCCTGACTCGCCCGACGGTGTTTCTGGAGAGGGCGGCCGACGGGCGCAAGACCTGGCTGCTGGACCATGACCAGAGCGACGAAACAACCCGAATTCCGATCGGGCGGCTGACGCTGGATCATGGCAGGCTCGGCTATGACGACGCAGGACAGAGAACCAGTGTCCGCGCGGAAATATCCACACCGGCCGGGCGGGGGGATCGACCGGAAAACTCCGCTGTGGAGTTCAGCGCGCAGGGACTCTATCAAGGACTCGTTCTGGCTGCTCACGGCCGCGGCGGCTCAGTCCTGGCATTGCAGGACGAAACCCTGCCCTACCCACTGAGCGTCGAAGCGACTATCGGTCGCACCGCCATCAAAGCCAC
>JBAYJH010000069.1:0-17734 GCA_041665185.1 Sterolibacterium sp. | reverse complement strand
GGTAAACGGCAGTCCGCCGGCGGCATCGCCCAAGTCGGCGGTCAGCGGCAGCAAGGCCGAGTTGCCGATGAGGAGAGGGTAGGAGACCGGGGTAAGACTTGAAAATTCCTTCACTTTATCGACAGAATCCAGGGCAATCCCGACAAATTGCACGCCTTTAGCGGCATATTTGCCCTGCAACCGGGAAAAGCCGGGCATCTCCTCGCGGCAGGGCGGGCACCAGGTCGCCCAAAAATTCACCACCAGCACCTTCCCTTGCCATTGGCCTAGCGGTTGTGGCACTTCAGCCGAATCGGGCAGGGTCATCGCCAGCAGTTGGGCGATGGCCCGGCTGGAATTCTGCGGCGAGGTGGCCGCGGGTTTCGCCGAATCCGTCCGATTGAATGTCGCCACCGCATAGCCGGCGGCCGCTGCAATCACGGCCAGACTGGCGATCAGCGCGTAACGGGCCATGGGCCTCATGGCGACTCCAGCAATTTGGCGACGGCAGCGGCATTGGCCCGTCCCGCCACCTCGCCGGTATGTGGGTTGCGTCGCCGGATCCGCTCCAGGGAATGGGGATAGATCGACAACTGCACCGTCGTATCTCCGCCTTCGACTCTCAGCCGGGCCTCCGGCTGATTCGGGCCGGCTCTCGATCCATTGTGGCGATTGTCGGCATGTTCGAAGCAGATACCCTTATTTAGCAGGAAGATCTCGACATCTTTTGGGCTGTCGGCGAACACCTCGATCTCCGCATCGGCATAACGTCCGGCGCTGCCGTCGAGTACGGCTCCGGTCAGATAGGGCTGGAATGCTTCGAGCAGGCGCATGATCTCCAGGGCGTCCCGCCTGAGCAGGGCCAAGCGCTCGCGCAGCTCGTCTTCCTGATACAGCGCCATATAGTCGCGCAGCGCCGTTTCGATTTCCTGATTGCCCGGCAGCACTTCGCTAGCGGGGACGCCGAGTTGCTTGGCGGCCTTGCGTTTGGCAAAGCCATAGCTGGCTATGCCCTCTTCCGCCATCAGGCGGGCGGCGACGCTGGTAATGTCGCGGCGCATCGCTTCGGCGTGATGTGAGTGCCGGGAGTGCTTGCTATTGCGGGGCATCGCTGGGTTCCGGGGCTCGGCTATAATCCTCCGGCATTTTACACATCCCGTCGATTTCGCCTGCCGGCATTTTCCGCCTATCCATGCACATCCATATTCTCGGCATCTGTGGGACTTTCATGGGGGGCATCGCGTTGTTGGCGCGCGCTGCGGGTCATCGCGTCAGCGGCTGCGACGCCAATGTCTATCCGCCGATGAGCACGCAGTTGGCCGAGCAGGGCATCGCCCTCAGCGAAGGGTACGACGCGAGTCAGGCGGAACTGGCGCCCGACCTGTTCCTCATCGGCAATGCCATCTCGCGCGGCAATCCGCTGCTGGAGAAGATTCTGGCGGCCAACCTGCCATACACTTCCGGACCGCAATGGCTGGCCGAACATATCCTCAGGGGGAAATGGGTGCTGGCGGTGGCGGGAACGCATGGCAAGACCACCACGACGGCGATGTTGGCCTGGATACTTGAGGACGCCGGATTGAACCCCGGCTTCTTGGTTGGGGGAGTGCCGCTGGGCTTCGGCGTGTCGGCCCGGCTCACCGATTCGCCTTTCTTCGTCATCGAGGCGGATGAGTACGATACCGCCTTCTGCGACAAGCGCTCCAAGTTCATCCACTATCGTCCGCGCACCGCGATTCTCAACAATCTCGAATTTGATCATGCCGACATCTTCGCCGATCTTGCGGCGATCGAGACGCAATTCCACCATTTAGTGCGCACTTTGCCGAACAATGGGCTGATCGTCGCCAATGCCGCCGAAGATTCCTTGAAGCGCGTCTTTTCACGCGGCTACTGGACGCCGATCGAGTGGTTCAATAGCGCCGACGGTTGGCAGGTCGGGGCGGACGGCTCGACGTCGGCGCACAGCTTTGCCGTGAACCTGGCGGGAAAGGAACTTGGGCGCACCAGCCTGGCGTTGCCGGGCGCCCATAACCGCGCCAACGCCCTGTCCGCGGTCGCCGCGGCGCGCCACGTCGGCGTGCCGGTGGACATCGCACTCGGCGCCCTGACCCGCTTCCCGGGCGTGAAACGTCGCCTGGAGGTTCGCGGAAGCGTGCGCGGGGTGACGGTCTATGACGATTTCGCCCACCATCCGACGGCGATCGCCGCCACCATCGAAGGCCTGCGCGGGAGCGTCGGCGACAGCCGCATCATCGCCGTGTTGGAGCCGCGTTCCAACACCATGAAGCTGGGCAGCATGAAGGCGCGCTTGCCCGACAGCCTGGCCGGGGCCGAGGCGGTATTCTGCTTCGCGCGCAATCTCGGCTGGGATGTCGCGGCAGCCTTGGCGCCGCTAGGCAACAAGGCGCGAACCTATGAGGATCTCGACGCAATGGCGGGCGATATAAGTGCGCTGGCGAAATCGGGCGACCACGTGCTGGTGATGAGCAATGGCGGTTTCGGCGGCTTGCACGACAAGTTGCTGCGCTTGCTGGCCGACGCGTCCTGACCGGCAGGGTTCCGTTCCCGATTGCGGCTATCCACAACCGCGCGGTGCGTCGCCGCGCAGTATCATTGCACTTTGCCTGAATGAGCCTGAGAACATGGAAAAAGACCTGACCGCCGCCGCCCTCGAATACCACACCTTCCCTACACCCGGCAAGATTGCGGTGGTTCCGACCAAGGGACTGACCAACCAGCGCGACCTGGCTTTGGCTTATTCGCCCGGCGTCGCCATCGCCTGCGAGGCCATCGTCGCCGATCCTGCCCAGGTCAGCAAACTGACCAGCCGCGCCAATCTGGTCGCCGTGGTCACCAACGGCACGGCGGTGCTCGGCCTGGGGAATATCGGTCCCCTGGCCGCCAAACCGGTGATGGAAGGCAAAGGGGTGCTGTTCAAGAAGTTCGCCGGCATCGACGTGTTCGACCTGGAACTCGCCGAGCTCGACCCGGACAAGCTGATCGACATGATCGCCGCGCTGGAGCCGACCTTCGGCGGCATCAATCTGGAAGACATCAAGGCGCCGGAGTGTTTCTACATCGAGCGCAAGCTGCGCGAACGCATGAAGATCCCGGTCTTCCACGACGACCAGCATGGCACCGCCATCGTCGTCGGCGCGGCGGTGTTGAACGGCCTGATGCTGATCGGCAAGAATATCGGCGAGGTCAAGCTGGTCACCAGCGGCGCTGGGGCGGCCGCGCTGGCCTGCCTGGAAATGCTGGTGGCGCTGGGCGTCAAGGTCGAGAATATCTGGGTGACCGACATCCATGGCCTGGTCTATGAAGGCCGTGCCGAGGAGATGGACCCGATCAAGGCGCGTTATGCCAAGGCGACCACGTTGCGCACGCTGAGCGAGGTGATAGCCGGCGCCGACGTGTTTCTCGGCCTGTCCGCGGGCGGGGTGGTGAAGCCCGAGATGGTCGCCAAGATGGCGGCGAATCCGCTGATCCTGGCGCTGGCCAATCCGACGCCGGAGATATCGCCGGAGCAGGTCAAGTCGGTCCGCGACGACGCCATCATGGCGACCGGCCGTTCCGACTACCCCAACCAGGTGAATAACGTCCTGTGCTTCCCCTTCATTTTCCGTGGGGCGCTGGATGCCGGCGCCTCCACCATCAACGAGGCGATGAAACTCGCCGCGGTGCGCGCCATCGCCGAGCTGGCCCAGGCCGAGGCGTCCGACGTGGTGGCGATGGCCTATGGTGGCGAGAGCCTCAAGTTCGGCCCGGAATACCTGATCCCCAGGCCCTTCGATCCGCGCCTGATCGTCAAGATCGCGCCGCGCGTCGCCGAGGCGGCCATGGCCTCGGGCGTGGCGACGCGGCCGATCGCCGATCTGGATGCCTACCGCGAACAGTTGAACAACTTCGTCTATCACTCCGGCTTCATCATGAAGCCGGTGTTCGCCGCCGCGAAAAAGGCGCCGCGCAAGGTGCTCTATGCCGAGGGCGAGGACGAGCGGGTTCTGCGCGCCATCCAGGCGGTGCTCGACGAAGGCCTGGCCGTGCCGGTGGTTATCGGGCGTCCCGAAGTGATCGAGAGTCGTCTCAAGAAAGCCGGACTGCGCATCGCCGGCGGGCGCGATTTCGAGGTCATCAATCCCGATGCCGACCCGCGTTATCGCGAACTGTCGGCCGACTATCACAAGCTGATGGGACGTTCCGGGGTGACGCCGGAACTGGCCAAGCAGGCGTTGCGCAGCAACGCCACCCTGATCGGCGCCATGCTGCTACGCGGCGGCTATGTCGACGCCATGCTGTGCGGCACTTCCGGCGGCCATGCCCAGCACCTCAAGCACATCGCCGACGTCATCGGGCTGGAGGAGCACGCCGCCAATTTCGCGGCGATGAACCTGGTCATGCTGCCGCGCAACACCATGTTCATTTGCGACACCTATGTCAATGAAGATCCGAGCGCCGACGAGGTCGCCGATATCGCCCTGATGGCGGCCGAGGAGGTACGGCGCTTCGGGCTCACGCCCAAGGTCGCCCTGCTGTCGCATTCGAACTTCGGCAGCGTGCAGTCGGGGTCCGCCCACAAGATGCGCAGGGCGCGGGCCATCATCGAGAGCCGTGCGCCGGATCTCGAAGTCGACGGCGAAATGCACGCCGACGCCGCCCTGTCGGAAGCGATCCGCAGCCGGATCTATCCCGACAGCCGTTTGAAGGGCGAAGCCAATCTGCTGATCATGCCCAACGTCGATGCCGCCAACATCGCCTTCAATCTGCTCAAGGTCACCAGCGGGGACGGCATCACCGTCGGGCCTATCCTGCTCGGCACCGCCAAGCCGGTGCATATCCTGACGCCGACGGCAACGGTACGGCGGCTGGTGAATATGACGGCGCTGGCGGTGGTGGACGCCAACCATCAGGCTGGTTGAGATTGTTGGAATGCCGGGACTCGCCCCGGCGCGCACCCCGTGCGGGGCCTTCCGGAATCGGCACAAGGAGTCACTGGTCATCGGACTTGAGTTTGAATGAATTGTACGGCGATTGAACACACGCTATACTGCACTTCAGCCAAACTCAAAGGTGACGCCATGCCCGCTTCCTCGAAAACCCAACGGGTCGATTTGCGCATCTCGCGTGCCGCCAAAGAGATGATCCAGGCGGCCGCTCAAGCCCAAGACAAGACGGTCAGCGAATTTCTGCTCGACAGTGGCTTGACGTCAGCCGCCGAGACCTTGGCGGATCGCCGTTTGTTCATTCTCGATGACGCGCAATGGAAGGCATTTCAGGCTGCGCTCGACGCGCCGCCTCGCGCACGGCCTCGCCTTGCCGGGCTGATGAAATCGGGCAAGTAGTGGTGGCAAAGAAAAGTGGTTGGGCTATTCAGAAGCTTGATCGCCATCACATCGCCGATTGTTTTGACTGCGGATACCAGGATCTCAATCGCTATATTTCCCGTTTTGCCCTGAACAACCAATCGGCGGGCAGTGCGCAGACCTATGTGGCGCTAACTGACGAAAACGTCGTCGGCTATTACAGCCTGGCAGTCGGAGCCGTTGCCCATTCCCGGGCGCCCACCCGAATGGTGAAAGGCTTGGCTCGTCATCCCGTCCCCGTGATGTTGCTGGCCAGGCTCGCTGTCGATAACGAAGCCAAGGGAAGAGGCTTGGGAGCCGCCCTGCTGCACGATGCCCTTGCCAGAACGCTTCAGGCAGCCGATATTGCGGGCATCCGCGCAGTGATTGTTCACGCCAAGGACGAAGAGGCGCGGCGCTTCTATGAACATTTCGATTTTGATCCAAGCCCGACAGATCCCTATCACCTCTACTTGTTGATAAAAGATCTGCGCAAAGCTGCGAGTTCGTAGCGGGTGATTTTGCGGACTGGCGGCGATGGCACCACGGTCAGGCCTATCCTGCTTGGCACCGCCATGTTGGGGCTCCTCCTGACACCGACGGCGACGGTACACAGGTTGGTGAATATGACTACGCTGGCGGTGGTCGATGCTAACCATCGGGCGGGGTGAGGGTTCAGGGTGAGGTGGATTGCCGGGTCTCGCCCCGGCGGGCGAGTAACTTTCTTGTGGCGACAAGAAAGTTACCAAAGAAACGTGCCCGGAGGAAATCCCCTGGGGGACTCCCCGCCGCCCCGGCCTTCGGCTTTCCTCGCTCCGAACCACCAGCCCGGCCGGCCGCTAAACTCGCTGCCACCTCTCCGGGTGGTTTCGCCTTGGTTCCTACGCTCGAACAACGCGGCCGGACTGACCCGGTCTGGCGGTCCTGATGGAACAACTAGCCATTCGACTAGACGGGCAAACAGCGCCCGCCAAGTCGCTGGTTATCCGCTCGGCGGCGCAGAGGGAAATATCTCCCGCTGTGATTTGCGAGCGAGACATTCCGCATAAAGGTCCACCTCCGGTGACGAGTCCGTTTGTGTCGATGCGGCAATAGGCTGGGCGTTTGCGACCGAGAAATCGGAAGACGCGCGCACTCAATAGACATAGAAGTCTTCTGCCCGTATGCTGTAATGCAGATCGCGTATCCTCTCGGCAAGGAGCACCCGCACAAAATGAAAACTGCACAAATCGGAAAATGCGGCGAGTTGCTGGTTCAATACCAACTCCTGTTGCGCGGTGTTGAATCAGCACACCTCACTACAGATTCTGGCGTTGACTTAGTCGCATATTCGCCACGAAATGCACGACCCATAACAATTCAAGTCAAAACCAATCTCAAAGCCAAGGCCGCCGGGGGTAAAGGAAAGGAAGGTCTCGATTGGTGGGTTCCTGAAGACAGCCCAGCGCACTATTTCGCATTCGTAGATTTGTCTTCCCAGCGCATATGGATGTTATCGAAGACTGAGGTAAGTGCACTGGCTCAACAAACATCGAATAGTAGACATCATCTTTATATGTATATTGACCCAACAGTCAAACCCATTAAGACCGGGCGCCCCGTTCATAGTTACGAATTTGAAAAGTATCTTCTGCAAAACCGTGCCCATGACGTTTTCGACGTGTAGCGCATCTATTTACCAGGGTCAAAGAATGAAAGTGTATCGTCCTGCGAAAAAGCGAATTGAGGTTTCGGTGGGGGAGTCTGTCCGTATCCTTCGCGAACTCCAGGAACTGAGCCAAAGCCAACTGTCCGCGCTCACGGGCATTCCACAAGCCACCATCTCGGCCATCGAGAACGGTCGAGTGAATTTGGGTGTGGAGCGCGCCAAGGTTTTTGCCCGTGCCCTCAAGTGCCACCCAGCGGTACTGGTATTCCCTGGCTGGGAGGTTCCGCTTGAGCGCGCCGCGTAGCCTCTCGGGCAATCGGACGCAACGCGATAGAGCCGCGTAGCGTCCCTGGCCTCGAACACTAGAGCGCGATGCGTACTCTCTCGATTGACGGCCTTGTCCTTGAGCCACAAGTCGCCACGCACGCCGACGAAATGTTCGCCGTCCTCAGCGATCCGGCGATCTACGAACATGAAAACGAACCTCCGCCTTCGGTCGAATGGCTGCGCGCCCGTTTCAAATTGCTTGAGCGGCGCGCCTCCGCCGACGGTCGCGAACGCTGGCTCAATTGGGTCGTTCGCGCTCCAGGCTGTGGCGCGGTCGGTTATGTTCAGGCTACGGTGCGTCCGGATTGCGGAGCTTCCATCGCCTACGAGTTTTCGAGCGCCTATTGGGGCCGTGGGTTCGCAAGTAAAGCAGTTCGAGCCATGATTGAAGAGATTGCCTCGGCCTACCAGGTGCGCAACATCGTCGCGATTTTGAAGGCCACCAACCTTCGTTCTCACCGATTTCTTGTGCGCCTTGGCTTCGTGGCTGCGCCGCCGCAGGCTCATTCGGAGTACTCCGTCGAGCCCGATGAACTGCTGATGTTTCTACAGTCTCAACCATGAACAATTCGCGCTCCACCATGGCGTTCAACCTCGCTTCCTTCGCTTGCCGGACAGCGCGCGATAAGCCCGCACGCGCAGCACCGCTTGGCGCACGAGCAGGCGGCGTCGATTCCATTCGATTGCCCCACGTGCCAATAGCGTATCCCGTCAACAATACGACTCTACCGTCCTCCTCTTAACAAACTGGGATCAGGAAAATGCGCCTTCTTATTCTCGGTGGCACCGCTTGGCTTGGGGGCCACCTTGTGGAGACTGCACGAGCAAGGGGGCACGACGTAACATGTCTCGCTCGCGGAACCTCAGGAATAGCTCCCCGCGGCGCCAGGCTGGTAAGGGCTGACCGCGGTCTTCCCAACGCCTATGGCGAGATTCTTGACCAACGCTGGGATTCGGTCATAGACGTTTCGCGCCAACCCGGTCAGGTGCGAAGTGCCGCATCGGCACTCGCAAAGAGATGCAATACGTTTGTCTTCATCTCATCGGCAAGCGTGTACGCGGATCACGAGCGGGTCGGACAAGACGAGAGCGCGGCGCTGCTGCCGCCGCTTCAAGCGGAGGTCATGGAGACCATGGATACGTATGGTCAAGCGAAGGTGGCCTGCGAACGACACGTCCTCGATGCCTTTGGTGAAGACCGGTCGCTGATTGTCCGTGTCGGACTGATCGGCGGACCGGGAGACGCGTCCGATCGCACGGGGTATTGGCCCCTGCGCTTCGCAAGGGCCACCGGGTCGGACCGCCGTGTCCTGATCCCGGATGCACCTGGCTTACCGACTCAGGTGTTGGACGTGAGAGATCTGGCGCGTTGGGTCATCGACCGTGCCTGTTCCGGCGACACGGGGATTCTCAATGCCACTGGAGAAACAATGTGCTTCGCAGAACACATTGACACCGCACGACGCGTTGCCGCACACCAGGGTCCGGTGGTATCTGTCGGCTCGGAATGGTTGCTGAAGCAAGGCGTAACGCCATGGATGGGGCCGAAGTCTTTGCCTTTGTGGCTCCCGATGCCAGAGTATGCCGGCTTTTGCGCCCGGGACAGCAGTGCCGCGGCCAAGGCCGGATTGTCCAGACGGTCGCTTGAATCGACGCTTCGCGACACCTTGGCATGGGAGCTATCCCGAAACCCGTCACCAGCGGTCAGGGGCGCCGGTCTATCCGACGCCGACGAAGCGTCCCTGCTCGAAATACTGGAGAAGTGACGCCCAACATAGCCGCCGGCGCGGACCTGCCGTAAGACTGCTCCAGACCATGCGCGGCAACCCGCTCAGTTTTTCGCTTTGGGAATCTGGCCAGACATGCGCGCGAAAGCCCGATAGGCGGAGGGCGCCAGGAGCATCAGGACCACCAGGCGTGCGACATGGGAGGCGACCACCAGGGGGACACCCAGATTCAGGTTGCTGGCGGTGATCGACATTTCGGCGATGCCGCCGGGGGAAAAGCTCAGCACCAGACTCGCCAGTTCCAGCCGCGTGAGCGAGCTGATCAATAGCGCCAGCAAGCCGACGCCGAGCAGGAAGCCGATGGTCATGACGACGATGCCGCCCAGGAAGGCCGGCGCCTCGCGCATGAATCCGGGGGCGAAGCGGTTTCCCAGCGACACGCCGATCATTAACTGGCCGGCGGCGGAAAGCCAGCCGGGCAATGCCGAGAGCGGCACATTTTCGATGCCCAGGGCGGCGATGGCGCATAGCGTGCCGAGCACCCAGGCATTGGGCAGGCGCAGGACGGTGAATAGCGCGACGCCCGCCAGGCTGGCGCCGGCCATCAGGGGAAAGCGCGACCAGACGACCTCATGCGCGCTGACCGCCGTCAGGTCGGTGCCGTGGCTACCGCTGAGCGTGATCGCCAGCGGCACGACCAGTACCACCAGCATGACGCGGATGGCGTGTGCCGCGGCGACGCGGTCGACGGCGGCATGCCACATGTCGGCGAGGTTGGACATCTCCGCGGCGCCGCCGGGCATCGAGGCGAAGAAGGCGGTCGGCGGGTCGGCCAGGCGCAGGCGCACCATCACTGCGGCGGCGAGGACGCCCATGAGCAGCGAGCTCAGCGCCATGACGAGGATGAGCGCGGCATGCGACAGCAACTCGGCGACGACGGCGGCAGAGAAATACAGTCCGATGCTGGCGCCGATCACCCACTGCCCGCCTTGTCGGGCGCCCGGTGGCGCTAGCAGGGGCAAGCCGAAGATGCGGGCGAACGCCACCGCATACAGGGAGCCGACCAGCCACGGCAGGGGCAGGTGACAGACGCGCCACAACTGCGCGCCGGCGCACGCCACCACGATACTGCCCAGCATGGCCAGTCCGCGCCGCAGAGAGCCTGTGGTGTTGACGGACGCCTTGATCTTCAATCCCCGTGCTTGCGGCAACGAGCAGTAAGCCGCGCCGGCACAACCGGCGGGGCTTTGCGCTTCAAAACACCCACAGGTCCGCGCGCGGAATCTCGATCCAGTGTTCACCCCCGGAAATCGGCGTCTTGCCGTAAGCGCGCAAACGGATGGGGCCCTCGTGAAACAGGTACTCCCAGCGGTCGCCCAGGAACATCGAGGTGACGATGGGCAGCAGCAGGCGGTTCTCGCCGGGGCCGTCGGCCAGGCGCAGCCGTTCCAGGCGGATCATGCCGATGGCGCCGGCGCCGGCAGTGTTGTCGACTTGGCGGCCGCGCGCCTGCCCCCATAGCTGCCAGCCGTCCCCGGCCAATAGCGCCTCGCCGCCGCGGCGCTCCGACACGTTGCCTTCGATACGGTTGTTGTTGCCCATGAACTCGGCGCAAAACAGCGTGCGCGGGTCGTCGTACATCTCCTGGGGCGTGCCCTGCTGTTCGATGCGGCCTTCGGAGAGCAGCAGGATGCGATCGGACATGGCCATGGCCTCGTCCTGGTCGTGGGTTACCACCAGTGCGGACAATTGCAGTTTGAGTATCAGTTCCCGCAGCCAGGCGCGGGCCTCCTCGCGCATCTTGGCGTCGAGGTTGGAGAGCGGCTCGTCGAGCAGTATCACCGGTGGGTTGTAGATGAGGGCGCGGGCGATCGCCACGCGCTGCTGCTGGCCGCCCGAGAGCTGGTGCGGATAGCGCCCGGCCAACTGGTCGAGGCCGAGGTTCTTGAGGGCGGCGGTCACTTTTTCGGTAATCGCGGCGTGACCGGCCTGGCGCAGCTTCAGGCCATAGGCCACGTTGTCGAAGACGGTCTTGTGCGGCCACAAGGCGTAGGACTGGAAGACCAGGCCCAGGCCGCGCTGTTCCGCCGGCATCTCGATGCCGGCGGCGCTGTCGAACACCTGCGCGCCGTCGATACGGATGCTGCCCTGGTGCGGCTGTTCGAGGCCGGCCACGGCGCGCAGCAAAGTGGTCTTGCCGCTGCCCGAGGGTCCGAGCAGCGAGACCACCTCGCCCTGGGAGAGCTGCATCGACACGCCCTTGAGAATGCTGTTGCTGCCGTAGGACAGATGCAGGTCATCGACTGAAAGTTTAATCATGGAGCTTCACTCCGAAACGCAGGGCCACGCCCAGGCCGATGCCGACCAGGGCGACGTTGATCACGGACAGGGCCGCCACCATGTCGGTGCCGCCCGTAGCCCAAAGGGAGACGAGCAGGGAGCCGATGACTTCGGTGCCGGGGCTGAGGAGGTAGACGGCGGTCGAGTATTCCCGTTCGAAGATCATGAAGATCAGCAGCCAGCTCGCCAGCAGGCCATGGCGGATCAACGGCAGGGTCACGTCGCGGCTGGTGCGTGAGCGGCTGGCGCCGGCGCTGCGTGCGGCTTCCTCGAGTTCCGCGCCGACCTGGAGCAACGAGCTCGACACCAGGCGCATGCCATAAGCCAGCCAGACCACCGTATATGCCAGCCACACGGCAAAGATCGTCGAGCGCAGCGGCGACAGGAAGGGAATGAAGAGAAACACCCAGAGGAAGGCCAGGCCGGCGAGCAGGCCCGGCACTGCCCGCGGCACCAGCACCAGGTAGTCCACGAAGCGCGACCAGCCGTCGGGCCGGCGGTGCGTCGCGAAGCCGATGGCGGTATAGCAGGCCACCGCCAGGGCGCCACCGAAGACGCCGATCAGCAGGGTGTTCCAGATGCCGCGCATCAGGGCCGGCTGGTCGAAGACGGTGCGGAAGTGGTCGAGGGTCAGCACTTCGGAAAGCATCACGCCCTCGCCCCAATAGTTCACCACCGAGCGCAGGGCGACGCCGGAGAGCGGCACGATCACCGTCAGGATCAACCATATGGCAATCAGCGCCGCCGCCAGCCAGCGCCATGGCCCCAACGGCAAGGGGCGTTGGCGGCCGGCCTTGCCCTTGACCGCGACATACTTGGCGGCGTTCTTCATCAAATGGCGCTGGAGCATCACCAGCGGCACGGTGATGGCGATGATGCACATGGCCACCGCCGCCATCAGATGATACGAAGGCGTGCCGAGCTTGTTGGTCAGCTTGTAGAGATAGGTTGCGAGCACCAGGTGGCCTTCGGGATCTCCCAGCACCAGGGCCAGGCCGAAGATTTCGAAGCCGAGGAAGAACACCAGCACGCCGGAAAACAGCAGCGCCGGCATGATCATCGGCAGGCTGACGTCGAGGGCCACGCGTAGCGCCGTGGCGCCGCTCATCCGGGCGGCTTCCTCGACATCCGAGCCGAGACTCTTCAGCGCTGCCGACGCGTAGAGATAGACGTGCGGGACGTGGGTCAGGCCGGCAATGATGGCGATGCCGGCAATCGAATAGACATTCCAGGGAATCTCGCCGAAGAGTCCGGAATACCACAGCGAGTAGAAACCCACCGGACCGGTGGCGACCACATAGCCGAAGGACAACACCATCGGCGAGACGAATACCGGAATCAGGAGTAGCGGCTCGATCCAGCGTTGGCCCGGCAGATCCGTGCGCACCATGAGGAAAGCCAGGATCGCGCCGAAGGGGACCGCGATCACCGCCATGGTGGTGGCGATGATGCAGGAATTCTTGACCGCCAGCCAGAAATCCGGGTCGTCGAAAATGAAGCGGTAGGCTCCCACGCCGGACTTCGCGGCCGGATCGAAGAAAGGTGCGTCGAGCAGGCTCTGGTAGAGGATCAGCAACAGCGGCGCCAGCACCGTTAGCGCCATGATGCCGATGACCGCTCCCCGTAACCATTGCCCGCCCGAGTAGCGTCTCCCGCCGGACAGCAGCGTTGCAGCGTGGGCATTCATGCCGAGAAAGCCCTTACTTGCGGATGGCGGCCGTCTGCTGCCACTGCTTGATGAATTCCAGGCGCTTGGCCTGATCCAGGTAGGTCAACAGCCCCGGCCCGACCTGGATCGGCTTCAGCGCGTTGCCCAGGGTCTTGGCCAGGCCGTGGGCGGTCAGGTCGCCTTCCACGTCGGCGCGGATCGAGCCCAATTCGGACTGGTTGGCGATGATGGTCTGGCCGCGCTTGGAGAGGATGTAGTCGAGCCACAGCTTGGCCGCGTTGCCGTTCGGCGCGGTCTTGGAGATGAACATGATGCGCGACATCACCAGGGTGTAGTCCTTGGGCATGACGATGCCGAAGCTCGGGTCCTTCTTGGCACGCAGCAGGGCGTAAGAGCCGATGATGTTGAAGCCGAGCAGGTTCTCGCCGGAACTGATGCGTTCCATCATGGTGCCGCTGCTCGACTGGAAGCGCGGACTGGCACCGCCGATGGCCTTGGCCAGATCCCAGAAAACCGGGTTGATCTTGGCGTCCTGGGTGATCAGGAGGAATCCCACGCCGGACTTCTCGATGTCATAGGAGGTGATCTTGCCCTTGAAGCGCTCCGCGTTGGTGCTGAGAACCTTGGCCAGTTCGGCGTGGCTCTGCGGAACTTCCTCGGGTTTCAGCAGGCGCTTGTTGTAGAGGAAGACGATGGGCTCGTAGGTGGTGCCGTAGCCCTCATTGCGCCATACCGCCCAGTCGGGCAGCTTGGCGACTTCCGGCGACTTGTAGGTCAGGGCGAAGCCGTCGTTGACCAGCTTGATCTGAAGATCCATGGACGAGCTCCAGAACACATCTCCCGAGGTACCGCCGGCGGCCTTTTCGCTGATGACGCGGTTGTAAAGCTCGGTGGTGTTCATGTCGCTGTACTCGACTTTGACGCCCGGATAGAGGGCCTCGAAATCCTTGATCAGCGGCATCGCGGCGGCGGTGTCGGTCGCCGCGTAGATGCGCACCTTGCCCTCCTGCTTGGCGGCGGCAACGATGGCCGCGTAGTCGGACGGATAGCCGGCCGGTACCTGGGCGTTGGCGGCGGATAGGAATGTCGAGGCGCACAGCGCCAGGGCAAGACGACAGAGCATTTTCATTTGTTCCTCCTGGTTTTTGAATAACGGCGTTGTCGAGCAGGACCGGCGCCCGCCGATCTCGTTCGGAATCAATTGTGAAACTATTCGGCAACGATAGCGAACCCTCATCGCGAAGACCCTGGGCGCGAAGTTGGCCGGCCGGAGCCGGCGCCATCGTTCGGGTTGCCCACGCATAGCGGATTAGAAAGCAACTTCCTTTCGATTTGCTTTCGATGCCGGGGAGTGTCGTCAGCTGGTGACTGAGGCGCCGTCAGGCTGTGGTTGCGGCGGGCAGGTGCACGGAAACGGCCAAGCCGCAACCCCCGGGGTTGCCATCGAGGGTTACGCGGCCGTGATGCGCGGTGCAGATTTCGCGGACGATGGCCAGGCCGAGTCCGCTACCGGCAACGTCGTTGCGGTCTGCGCAACGGTAGAAGCGCTGAAACACCTTGTCGCGTTCCGCCGGCGGAATGCCGGGGCCGGAGTCGCGAATCAGCGTCGCCGCGGCGGATGGCTCGGCGGTCAGGGATACGGACGCGGTCACCTGCCCTCCGTCGGGCGTGTACCGGATGGCGTTGTCCAATAGGTTGGAAAACAGCTCCCGCAACATCGGCTCGTTGCCGTCGACGAACACGCCGCTCTGTGCGCCTTCGTAAGCCAGGTCGATCTTCTTGCGCAAGGCCATGGAACCGAGATCCAGCGCCACGTTGCGCACCAGGACGGCGAGGTCTACGCGGCTGCGTTCCTGGACCATGCCCATGGCGGCCTCGGCCCGCGACAGCGAGAGCATCTGGTTGGTCAGACGTTGCGCGCCGCGGATACTCTGGCCGATGCCTTCCAGGCTGCGGCGCATTTCCGCCGGGTCCTCCTGGCGCAAGCCGTATTCGGCCTGGGTGCCGAGCACGGTGAGTGGCGTGCGTAACTGGTGGGCGGCATCGGCGAGGAAGCGCTTGCGCGCGTCCAGCATATCCGAGATGCGGGCCATGTGATGGTTGATGGCGTCGACCAAGGGCCGGATCTCATTGGGCATGTCCTCGGCCGAGACCGGCGTCAGGTCCTCGTCGGTGCGCTGGCGGATGGTGTCGCGCAAGCGCAGCAGGGGCCGGAAGGCGGTGCCCATGGCCACGATCACCAGCAGGGAGCCGAGGCCGATCAAGGCCAACTGGCGGCTCAGGCTGCCGAAGAACAACTGGCGCGCCAGCACGGTACGGGTTTCAGTGGTTTCGGCGACCAGGATGAAGATGTCGTCGTCGCCGCTGACACTGGGATCGTAGAGCCGTTTGCGCATCACGCCCATGCGCACGGCTTCGCCGTTGTAGATCGCGTCGGCGGTCTTGAGTACGCCGTCGCCGGGCACCGGCTGGGGAACCGGCATGTCCGGATAGCCGGTCAACAGCTTGCCATCCGGCCCGATCACGGCGTAGAACACCCGCTCCTGCGCTCCCTCGGAAAAAACTTCGAGGGCCGAATAGGGGATATCCACCCGGATCCGCTCGTCCTTGACATAGCTGTTTTCGCCGATCGACTTGATCGATGCCCACAGGGAACGGTCGTAGGCCAGGTTGGCGGCCTCCAATGCGCCACGGTAGGACAACACGGCATTGACCGTCAGCACGACGACCAGGGATGGCAGCAACCATGCGGCGACCCGCCGCCGCAGGCTAGGCATCGTCGGCGGGCCGTCCCACGACCGGGAAGTGGCCCGTCGCGGCGCGGCGCTTAGCGTCGGGGAGGCGAGGATCAGCCATCGCGTATCTCGCCGAGCGCATAGCCGAGACCGCGCAGGGTGCTGATGGCGACTCCCGAGCCTTCCAACTTCCTGCGCAGCCGATGGACATAGATTTCGATTGCTTCGGCGTGGGCGTCGGCATCGAAAGAGAAGATCTTCTCGAACAGGGTCTCGCGCGACACCGGTTTGCCCAGCCGCGCCACCAGCACCTCGAATACCGCCAGTTCGCGCGGCGTCAGGGGCAGCGGGCGGTTTTCGACAACGACCTGGCGCGTGGTGGTGTCGAACTCCAGGCGGCCGATGCGCAGCAGCGGCGTGTGCCCGCTGCTGCGACGCAGCAAGGCCTTGATGCGGGCCTCCAGTTCCGCCAGTTCGAAGGGCTTGGGCAGGTAGTCATCGGCGCCCAGGTTGAGCCCGCGCACGCGGTCCTCGGTGCTGCCGCGGGCCGTCAGGATCAGCACCGGCAACGTCGCGCCGCGACCGCGCAGCCGGCGCAACACGTCGAGGCCATCCATTTTCGGCAGGGACAGATCGAGGATGACAAGGTCGTAGGCTTCGCTGGCCAGCGCGTGATCGGCGAAATCTCCGCGGTCCAGGTGGTCGACCACATACCCGACCTGCGTCAAGGCCTTGCCGACCCATTCGGCAATCTCGGGATGATCTTCTACGAGCAGCAGGCGCATCGATGCCTATGCAGGAAGCGGGTGGCCGATTATCCCGCATGTCGGGGCCTGGCGCTCGTGCACTACGCCCGGCAATCGGCGGTAGCACGGCGCTCCGCCATGCACTGGTTGAGTTTTTCGCCGGGGCAAGGTAGTGTCTGCCTGACCCGTTTTCGACCCATCGAGGTAAGCCATGACCCACGCCATCCGTTTCCACCAGACCGGCGGTCCCGAAGTGCTGCGCTGGGAGGAAGTCGCCCTGCCCGATCTCAAGCCCGGCGAGGCACGCGTCCGGCATCATGCCGTCGGGCTGAACTTCATCGATATCTATCATCGCAGCGGCGCCTATCCCGTGCCCCTGCCTTCGGGCATCGGACTGGAAGGCGCGGGGGTGATCGAAGCCGTCGGCGGCGCGGTCACTGAGCTCGCGGTGGGCGACCGCGTGGCGTATGCCGGCGGCCCGCTGGGGGCCTACGCCGAGTTGCGCAACCTGCCCGCCGATCGGCTGGTGAAATTACCGGATGCCATCGACTTCAAGGTAGCCGCCTCGATGATGCTGAAAGGCATGACGGCGCAATACCTGTTGCGGCGCACTTATCGCGTCCAGCCCGGCGACACCATCCTGATCCATGCCGCCGCCGGCGGTGTCGGCCTGATCGTTTGCCAGTGGGCCAAGGCGCTCGGCGCCACCGTCATCGGCACCGTCGGCGACGACGCCAAGGCCGACCTAGCGCGTGCCCACGGCTGCGACCACGCGATCGTCTACACGCGGGAAAACTTCACCCAGCGCGTCAAGGAAATCACCGGCGGCGCCGGCGTGCCCGTGGTGTATGACTCGATCGGCAAGGATACTTTCATGGCGTCCCTGGATTGCCTGCGACCGCTCGGCATGATGGTCAGTTTCGGCAGTGCCTCGGGCTCGGTTCCGCCATTCGACATCAGCCAGCTGGCGCCCAAGGGTTCGCTGTTCCTGACCCGGCCGACGATCATGACCTATACCGCCAAGCGCGCCGACCTGCTGCAATCGGCGGGCGAATTGTTCGACATGGTGAGTTCGGGCAAGGTGAAGATCGAGGTCAATCAAACCTATGCCTTGAAAGACGCGATCCAGGCGCACACCGATCTGGGCGGGCGCAAGACCACGGGCTCGACCGTGCTGCTTCCTTAGACCCACAAGACAGAGAGGCGGTAGCCATGCAG
>JBAYJH010000068.1:0-17933 GCA_041665185.1 Sterolibacterium sp. | reverse complement strand
TCCGCGACTTGGCTGGAAGTTGGAGAAGAGGCGCTCGATCAACGTATCGACAACTTCCTGTTGCGCGCCTGCAAAGGCGTGCCGAAAAGCCACGTCTATCGTATTCTGAGGAGCGGAGAGGTCAGAGTGAATAAGGGCCGGATCGGACCGGACTATCGCCTGCGGCTTGGTGACGTCGTACGCATTCCACCGATCCGGGTCGCGACAACTCAAGATCGGAGCGCGGCGACGCGAATTCCCGCTCGCGCATTCAATATCTCGTACGAAGACGAAGCCCTGTTGGTCATCGACAAGCCCGCCGGGACAGCAGTTCACGGCGGTAGTGGGGTAAGTTTCGGTGTCATCGAGCAACTGCGTCGTCAGCGCCCCGACGCGCGCATGCTCGAACTCGCACACCGCCTGGATAGGGAAACCTCAGGTCTGCTCATCGTCGCCAAGAAGCGGGCCGTCTTGACTCGATTGCACGACGCTTTTCGCAATGGCGAAATCGAAAAGCGCTATCTTGCCCTGGTCAAAGGACGCTGGACCAACATTCTTCAGCATGTGCGATTTTCGTTGCTAAAGTACCTGACCGCCGAAGGCGAGCGGCGTGTCAGCGTCTCGTCAGAAGGCAAGGACGCCCATAGCATCGTTCGGCTGTTGGCGCGCTGGGAAAATTTCAGCCTGGTGGAAGTCGAACTTAAGACGGGGCGCACCCACCAGATTCGCGTACATTTGGCCCATCTCGGTTTCCCGATCGCGGGAGACGACAAATATGGTGATTTTTCCCTCAACAAGGACCTGCAAAAGACCGGCTTGAAGCGCATGTTCCTGCATGCGGCGAAATTGAAATTTCGTCATCCGCTCGGTGGGCAACTGATTTCGCTGGAAGCGTCATTGCCGGATGACCTGCGTGGCTTTGTCGGCAGGCTGGAAGCTAACGAAGAGAGAGATTATGGCGAAGCGCTTTGAACTGATCGTTTTCGATTGGGATGGCACTCTGATGGATTCGGCTGCGGCGATTGTTACTTCGATTCAGGCTGCGTGCGGCGATTTGGGAATTGAACCGCCCACCGATGAACGGGCGCGGCATATTATCGGGCTGGGTTTGCAGGATGCCTTGAGAGAAGCCTTGCCCGATCTTGACCCCTCGCGTTATCGGGAGTTGGCGGAACGCTATCGTTACCACTATCTGTCTCGCGATCACGAATTGGCCCTGTTCGGGGGGGCGTTCGAACTGATACGTTCACTTGGCGAGGCGGGTTTCCTGCTCGCTATCGCGACCGGCAAGACCCGCAGTGGGCTTGACCGGGCTTTGGCGTCAAGCGGATTGAAGCCTCTTTTCCACGCATCCCGCTGCGCCGACGAGTGCCACTCGAAACCGCATCCGCAAATGCTGCTGGAACTCATCGATGAATTCGCTGTAGCAGCCGATAGCACACTGATGATAGGCGACACTACCCATGATCTGCTAATGGCCAAGAACGCCAACGTGCCGGCCGTGGCCGTGGCGTATGGCGCACATCCGCGCCTGTCCTTGGAGGCTGAAGGGCCATTGCTTTGCGCGGAGTCGGTTGCCGAGATGCATGCATGGCTGATGCAGAACGCCTAGCCCTGACGGTGGCACTTGGGGAACCAATCTGTCCATCCGCCTCGCTGGTTGATGGCGGAGAAGGCGTGCGCTTTTCAGTCGAGCGTTATGGTGCGATTGAACCTGCTTTCGCCATACGCCATCAACATGCGGTCCATGCCTACTTGAACCGCTGCGGGCATATACCTGTCGAACTTGACTGGCAGCCCGGAAAGTTTCTTGATGATTCGGGTTTATACTTGATCTGTAGCACGCATGGCGCCTTGTATGCACCACAAAGCGGTCGTTGCGTGGGCGGGCGCTGCGACGGCAAAGGCCTCATACCCTTGGGCACCATGGAACGCGACGGCAACATCTACCTGAAAGAATAATCTCGTATGGAAGTTCAGCACCACGGAACCCCTAATGATCCCAATTGGGAACGCAAGGCCATCGAAAGAATTGCTCTTGAAGGAATTGCGGAGCAGCGTCGCCAGCGGCGGTGGGGCATTTTCTTCAAATTGCTGGGCTTCGTTTACCTCGGGGTTGTACTGGCTTTTGTCATCGATTGGGGCGATTCCGCCGAGAGACTAGGCGACGGCAAGCGGCATACGGCGCTGGTCCAACTGAATGGCGTCATTCAGGCCAAAGGCGATGCCAGTGCTGAACGCATCACGACTGCGCTACAGTCGGCCTTCGAAGACCAAGGTACCCAAGGCGTCATCTTGCGTATCAACAGTCCCGGCGGAAGTCCGGTGCAATCGGGGATCATCAACGATGAAATATTGCGTCTGCGCGCCAAGTACCCGAGCATTCCGCTCTATGTAGTCGTGGAGGATATTTGTGCGTCGGGTGGGTATTACGTCGCGGCGGCAGCCGACAAGATATTCGTCGACAAGGCCAGCATTGTTGGCTCGATCGGCGTCTTGATGGACGGCTTCGGTTTCACCGGGACTATGGAAAAATTGGGTGTTGAGCGGCGACTGCTTACGGCCGGACAGAACAAAGGCTTCCTTGATCCCTTTTCTCCGCAGGACGCAAACCACAAGGAGTACGCGCAGCAGATGCTCGGTGAAATCCATAAACAGTTCGTCGACGTGGTGCGCAAGGGACGTGGGAAACGCCTCAAGGAAACGCCCGAAATGTTCAGTGGCCTGATGTGGACCGGAGCCAGGAGTATCGACCTGGGACTGGCCGATGCTTATGGCACTGTCGAATCAGTGGCTCGCGATACGATCAAAGCAGAAGATATCCGCGATTACACCGTCAAGCAGAACATCGCCGAGAAGTTGGCCAGACAATTCGGCGCGAACATGGCGGAGGGCGCCACCAGTGCCCTAAGCCGTTTCGTCCTGCGCTAGTACCCCTTCAGCGCGCAGCATCCGGCAAAGCGCAATCAGGGGCAGTCCCACCAGGGCGGTGGGGTCGTCGCTACGCATATAATCCAGCAAGGTGACGCCAAGTCCTTCCGACTTGGCGCTGCCGGCGCAGTTCAAGGCGTCTTCGCGGTCGAGGTAATGATTGATTTCCTTATCCGAAAAAGCGCGGAAACGTACCTCGGTCGGCACGCCGGCGACCTGGACTCGTCCGGTGACGGAATTCATCAAACACAAAGCGGTATGAAAAATCACTTCTTTTCCTCGCATCGCCTGAAGTTGGGCCATGGCATTCTGCCGGGTTCCAGGCTTGCCGAATTGCCGGTCGCCACAAAAAGCGACCTGGTCGCTGCCGATGATCAAGGCCGCGGGAAACTTTCCGGCGACGGCCCGCGACTTGGCAATCGCCAGGCGCTCCGCGGTTGCGGCCGGAGGTTCGCCGGGCAAAGGGGTTTCGTCGGCTTCAGGCGCGATAGCCTCGAACGGCAGGTGTAGGCGCGCCAGCAATTCGCGCCGGAACTGCGACGTCGAGGCGAGCACCAGAGGCAATTTGGCGGGTGGCGGGACACTGGGCAGGGAGATCATCAAGTGGGTGTCGGATGTGCTTATTTTGACTGGAGAAGAGAAAAATAATATCATCTATGGTTTTGTCGCGATAGGACATGGCGCAAATCAGCGATACTTTTATCAACAGCCTTGAATTTGCACGCGAAAAGCGACGGTCGGCGGGTAGCTTTCCGGTGTTTTCGTTGAGTCGCTTGGCTGATATGCTGGTAGAGGACGGTAGCTCCTTGTCATGGCAGGTGACGGGCGAGTGCGATGCCGACCTCAAGCCATATCTGTTGATTGAAGTGGCTGGTGAATTACAGTTGAAATGTCAGCGTTGCCTACAGGCTTTGGCATATCGCTTGAAGATCAACAGCTGTCTGCAATTGGTACCGGAAGGCGCTGCCTGGCCTGACGAGGATTTGGAGGACGACCGAATTGATCCTATAGCGGCGTCGGATAATCAGTCCGTGCTTGCGTTGGTTGAAGATGAAGTGTTGTTGGCCTTGCCTATCGCGCCGCGCCATCAGTCCTGCGAGTTGCCTGCATATGATGATGGAAGTACGCTTGCCTCGCCTTTTGCGAAGCTGGCGAAATTGAAGAAACATTGAGTCGAGTTTATCGAACGAATTTTTAGGAGCAACGATATGGCTGTCCAACAGAATAAAAAATCCCCTTCCAAGCGCGGCATGCATCGCGCACATGATTTCCTGACGGCACCACCTCTGGCTGTCGAAGCGACGACTGGCGAGGTACACTTGCGCCACCATATCAGTCCCAGCGGTTACTATCGCGGCAAGAAAGTCACCAAGAGCAAGGGCGAATAAGCTTTCCGGAAGTCGCTAGTCTTGCTGCTAGCCGCCGGGTTGACTGTCTCTCGCCATTCGCCATCGTTTAAGCGCGCAGTCAGGCGATGACGGTCACTTTGGCCATCGATTGTATGGGCGGCGACCACGGCCCCTCGGTAACGGTGCCGGCCGCGATCGATTTTCTGCGTCGCGACCCCGACTGCTCCGTGATTCTGGTAGGCAGGGAGGATAGTTTGTTGCCGCTACTCGGCAATTCCAAACAGGAGTTCGGTGCACGACTAAGCGTCCGTCATGCCAGTGAGCAGATCGCCATGGACGAATCGGTGGCGACCGCTCTTAGAAGCAAGAAGGATTCGTCGATGCGTATCGCCGCCGAATTGGTGAAAAGCGGTGAGGCGCAAGCGGCGGTTTCGGCCGGCAACACCGGTGCGCTGATGGCAATTTCCCGTTTTGTATTGAAGACCCTGCCGGGAATCGACCGGCCGGCGATCGCCAGCATTGTGCCGACACTGGATGGCTATACGTACATGCTCGATCTGGGCGCGAATGTCGATTGCCAGCCGGAACACTTGCTACAGTTCGGCATCATGGGGTCGATGCTGTATTCGGCACTTGAGCACAAGGAAAATCCCAGCGTAGGTTTATTGAATATCGGCGAAGAGGATATCAAGGGCAACGAGGTCGTCAAGCGTGCGGGGGAACTGCTCCGCGAGAGCGGTCTGAATTTCTACGGCAACGTCGAAGGTGACGATATCTATAAAGGAACAGTCGACGTGGTCGTTTGCGACGGTTTTGTCGGTAACGTCACGCTCAAGGCTTCGGAAGGCTTGGCGCGGATGATGAGCGCGGCATTACGCGAGGAATTGAATCGAAATATCCTGACGCGCATGGCTGCGTTGATAGCTTTGCCAATTCTGAATGCTTTCAAGCGGCGTTTCGACCCCCGCAGTTACAATGGAGCCAGCCTGCTCGGCCTGAAGGGCATCGTTGTCAAGAGTCACGGATCCGCTGACGTGATGGCCTATCTAAACGCCCTCGAGCGGGCTGCCGAAGCCGCCCGCAACCGGCTTCCGGAATTGATCGCAGCAAGGATGGCGCAAAAGGCAGCAATCGCATGAATAGACGACATTTTTGTTCTCGAATCGCCGGCACCGGCAGCTACCTTCCAGGCGACCCGGTCAGCAACGACGACCTGGTGAGGCGCGGCGTCGATACCAGCGACCAGTGGATCATCGAGCGCACTGGAATTCGATTTCGTCATCTGGCCGCCGAGAGCGTCACTTCCAGCGATTTGGCGCTACAGGCGAGCCTGCGGGCGATAGAATCGGCCGGACGAACTCCTGAAGATATCGATCTGATCATCCTCGCCACCTCAACCCCGGATTTTGTTTTTCCCAGCAGTGCAGCGCTCCTGCAAGACAAGCTTGGCATCAGGAATGGCGCCGCCGCCTTCGATGTGCAGGCGGTCTGTAGCGGTTTCGTTTATGGCTTGGCGATCGCGGAGAAATTCATTCGTTCCGGTTCGCATCGATGTGCGCTGGTGGTTGGCTCAGAGGTGTTTTCGCGCATTCTTGACTGGAATGACCGCGGCACCTGCGTCCTTTTCGGCGACGGTGCCGGTGCCGTGGTACTCGAAGCCGGCGATGCACCCGGCATTCACGCCACGGCCTTGCATGCCGACGGCAGCTTCAACAACATCTTGTCGGTGCCCGGCCAGTTGTGTGGGGGCCGAGCGATCGGCAGACCTTTTATACAGATGGACGGCCCGTCGGTATTCAAGTTTGCCGTCAAGGTTCTGGCCGACGTCGCCCATGAAGTACTCGACGCCGCCAGCCTGAATGCTGAGCAAATCGACTGGCTGATTCCCCACCAGGCCAATATCCGCATCCTGCAATCCACGGCCAGGAAACTCGGCTTGCCGATGGAAAAAGTCATCGTCACGGTGGCGCGCCATGGCAATACGTCGGCAGCATCCATTCCGCTGGCCCTGGACGACGCCGTGCGCGCCGGAACCATCAAGCGTGGCGATACGCTTCTATTGGAAGGTGTCGGCGGCGGTTTCACCTGGGGTGCAGCTTTGCTCAGATTCTGAACGCAGGGGCTTCAACATGAAATTCGCACTTGTATTCCCCGGACAGGGTTCACAGTCGCTCGGCATGATGGCGTCTTATGGCGATTCGCCAGCCATCCGCAAGACCTTTGACGAAGCCTCCTTGGCGCTTGGTCGCGATCTCTGGAAACTGGCGACCGAAGGTCCGGCCGAGGCGCTGAATCAGACGGTAAACACACAACCACTGATGCTTGCAGCCGGCATTGCCGCCTACCGTCTCTGGCTGGACAAGGGAGGGGCTCAACCTTCAATGGTTGCCGGTCATAGCCTGGGGGAATATTCCGCATTGGTGGCAGCAGGCGCCATGGCGTTTGCCGATGCCATACCGTTGGTGGAACTGCGCGCGAAAGCCATGCAGGAGGCGGTGCCGCCGGGCGAGGGCGCCATGGCGGCAATACTCGGCATCGATGCGGCGGCAGTTCAAGCCGCTTGCGCCGAGAGCGCCCAGGGGCAGGTCGTCGAAGCAGTGAATTTCAACGCGCCGGAACAGATCGTCATTGCCGGTCATGCCGCCGCGGTTCAGCGCGCCGCCGATGCCTGCAAGGCCAGAGGAGCGAAACGTGCGGTGTTATTGCCGGTATCCGCACCATTCCACTGCTCGTTGATGCAGCCAGCCGCCGAAAGACTCAGACAACGACTGGCGACCATCGACGTGGTTGAGCCGAAGATTCAGCTGATCAACAACGTGGATGTAGCCTGCCATACCGACCCGGTGCGGATCAAGGACGCTCTGGTGCGCCAGGCTGCGGCCCCGGTACGCTGGGTCGAAACCATGCAGATGATGGCGCATCAGGGTATCACCCATGTCTATGAATGCGGTCCGGGGAAAGTCCTGGCCGGACTGGTCAAGCGTTGCAGCGAAGGCGTAGTCGGCGACGCCATGGCGGATCTCGCCGGGATCGAGGCAGGGCTGGCGATGGTCAAGGAGAACACTTCATGCTGAGCGGGCAGATTGCGCTGGTGACGGGCGCTTCGCGTGGGATAGGCCGCGCCATCGCAATGGAATTGGGCGCGCAGGGCGCCAAAGTCATCGGCACGGCGACCTCGGTTGGAGGTGCCGCCGATATCCAGAAAGAACTGGACGCCGCAGGGGTCACCGGATGGGGGGCCACCTTGGACGTCACCGACCAAGCGGCCTGCGAGGCGCTGATAGGCGAAATAGAACGGAAATTCGGCGCAGTCGCCATCCTGGTCAACAATGCCGGAATTACCCGCGACAATTTGTCCATGCGGATGAAAGACGACGAGTGGGATGCCGTGATCAACACCAACCTCAAGGCAGTATTCTGCCTTTCCAAGCTGGTCATGCGCGGCATGATGAAAGCGCGCCATGGCCGCATCATCAACATCACCTCGGTGGTCGGTAGTTCCGGGAACCCCGGGCAGGCAAATTACGCCGCCGCCAAGGCCGGCGTTGCGGGCATGACACGAGCGCTGGCCCAGGAATTGGGTAGCCGCAATATCACCGTCAATTGCGTTGCCCCCGGCTTCATCGATACCGACATGACCAAGTCCTTGCCGGAGGCGCAGCGCGAGGCGTTATTGCAGAAGATACCGCTGGGCCGACTCGGCCAGGCCGGCGAAATTGCTGCCGCCGTGGCATTTCTCGCCGGCTCGCGTGCCGGCTATATCACCGGTACGACGCTGCATGTCAATGGCGGAATGTACATGACGTGAAAGCGGGAAGGCTTCGTTTGAGGCATCCCTTCTGGTAAAATAGCACCCTTGTTCATCACACCTGATAATCAGGAAGGAGCAGTTCATGGAGAATATCGAACAACGCGTCAAGAAGATCGTCGCCGAGCAACTGGGCGTCAATGAATCAGAGATCAAGAATGAGTCGTCGTTTGTCGACGATCTGGGCGCCGACTCACTCGATACGGTAGAGCTGGTGATGGCGCTGGAAGAGGAATTCGAGTGCGAAATTCCTGATGAGGAAGCTGAAAAGATTACCAACGTGCAGCAAGCCATCGACTACGTCAACGGTCACGTCAAGAAGTAAGCAGTACCACAGTAGTAGTCCAATTCGATAATACCCGGGGGGCTCCATTGTCGCGTCGAAAAGTGGTTATTACCGGCCTTGGTATCGTGTCGCCGGTCGGAAATACCGTTCAGGAAGCCTGGGATAACCTGATAGCCGGCCGATCCGGCATTGGTCCGATCACCCGCTTTGACGCGTCCGCCTTTTCGGCACGTATTGCCGGCGAGGTGAAGAATTTTGACATTAATGCCTATCTCTCCGCCAAAGAGGCTCGCCGGATGGACACGTTTATCCATTACGGCATGGCGGCGGGAATACAAGCCTTCAGGGATTCCGGGCTTGAGGTGACGACCGAAAATGCCGAACGTATTGGCGTCAATATCGGCTCGGGAATTGGCGGATTGCAGGAAATCGAATCGACGCATAATCAGTATCTCTCCGGCGGTCCGCGCAAGATTTCGCCGTTCTTCATTCCGAGCACCATTATCAATATGATCTCAGGCAATATCTCGATCATGTTTGGCATGAAAGGGCCGAATCTGGCTATGGTGACGGCCTGTACCACGGCAACTCACTGCATCGGCGAGTCGGCACGCATCATTGAATATGGCGATGCCGACGTGATGCTTTGTGGAGGTGCTGAATCGACGGTGACGCCGCTGGCGATCGGTGGATTCGCCTCGGCCAGGGCCCTGTCGACTCGGAACGACGACCCGGAAACAGCCAGCCGCCCTTGGGACAAGGACCGCGATGGCTTTATCCTGGGCGAAGGCGCGGGAATTCTGGTGCTGGAAGAATTCGAGCATGCCAAGGCACGCGGCGCCAGGATTTATGCCGAAGTGGCCGGCTACGGCATGAGTGGCGATGCCTATCATATGACTGCACCTGTCGAGGACGGCGATGGCGCGCGGCGGTGCATGAACAATGCGCTGAAGAATGCACGGATGAACCATGACGAAGTCGATTACGTGAATGCACATGGTACGTCGACGCCACTGGGAGATCTCGCCGAGACGATTGCCGTCAAACGTTGCTTCGGAGATCACGCCAGCAAACTGGTGGTCAATTCCACCAAGTCGATGACGGGCCATCTGTTGGGGGCCGCCGGCGGAGTGGAGGCGATATTTTCAGCCCTGGCCTTGTTCCACCAGATTTCTCCGCCAACCGTCAATATTTTCAATCAGGACGAACAGTGCGATCTGGATTATTGCGCCAACTCTGCCCGCAAGATGGAGATACGCGCTGCGCTCTCCAACTCGTTTGGTTTTGGCGGGACCAACGGGACTTTGGCGCTGCGCCGCGTCTGATCTGACGAAAGGCAGCCGTGCAGCTGCCCCTTTCCGTGAAACTGCAGCCCTCCCGCAAACTGACGCTGTTGCTGGTTGCGGTGCACGTCGGCGCAATTCTGGTGGTCGCCGTCGTCGAACTTTCCGCTTGGAACAAGGCGGCCATGCTGCTGGTGATTGGCGTTTCCTTGTGGAATAGCCAGCGTTGCATGTATGGCGCCCGGCGAATCGCTGCCCTGACGCTACGTGATCAAGGAAAGGCGGAGTACCTGCGCTCGAATGGTGAAACCGGGGAGGTCACTGTTCATCTCCAATCCACCGTAACGTCGCTATTGACGGTGATCCTGTTGAGGCAGCAAGAGTCCTTGGAAGCGCTGGTGTTGCTGCCCGATTCGCTGGGCCAGGACGACTTCCGCCGCTTGCGACTTTGGCTGCGCTGGCAGGCCGCGGACTAGCTAGCGTGGGCGGGCGGGTCGAAGTATCGTATCGATTGCATCAGGCAACGTATCCGGATAATCCCGGCTGAAGTGCAGCCCCCGGCTTTCATGGCGACGCTCAGCGCAGCGCACGATCAGATGGGCGGTCAATACCAGATTGCGCAACTCGATCAAGTCGTTGCTGACTCGAAAGTTGACGTAATAATCGTCGATTTCGCGTTCCAATAACCGGATGCGGTGCATGGCGCGCTCCAGTCGCTTGTTGGTACGGACAATCCCTACGTAATCCCACATGAAACGCCGCAATTCGTCCCAATTGTGGGAAATGACGATTTCCTCGTCGGCATCAGTCACGCGACTCTCGTCCCATTGCGGCAATTTTGGGTGCTTGCCGGCTGTCGATGACAGGATGTCGGTGGCTGCCGCCTCCGAAAATACCAGGCATTCCAGTAAAGAATTGCTGGCAAGCCGGTTGGCGCCGTGCAGTCCGGTGCACGCAGTCTCGCCGATCACGTACAAACCGGGCAGGTCGGTGCGGGCGTTCAGGTCGGTGACGACCCCCCCGCACGTATAGTGCGCTGCCGGCACCACCGGGATGGGGTCCCGCGTGATGTCGATGCCCAACTCAAGACAGCGTGCGTGAATATTTGGAAAATGCTCAACCAGAAATGCTGCTGGCTTGTGCGTGATGTCGAGGAAGACGCAGTCAAGACCTCGCTTCTTCATTTCGAAGTCAATGGCACGGGCAACGATGTCGCGGGGCGCCAATTCTGCCCGTGTATCGTGCTCGGGCATGAACCGTGCTCCATCGGGCAAGCGCAATAGTCCGCCTTCCCCACGTACGGCCTCGGAAATCAGAAACGACTTGGCTTGCGGGTGGTACAGGCAGGTTGGATGGAACTGGATGAACTCCATATTCGCCACCCTGCATCCGGCGCGCCAAGCCATGGCGATGCCGTCGCCGGTGGCAGTGTCGGGATTCGTCGTGTAAAGATAGACCTTCCCGGCCCCCCCCGTGGCGAGCACCGTTTGGCTGGCATTGAATGTAACAACACAGTCACCATCAATATCCAGCACATAGGCGCCCAGGCATCCCAGTTGCGGCTTGCCAAGCTTATTGCCGGTGATCAGGTCAATGCCGATGTGACGTTCAAAAATCGTGACGTTGGGGTGGTGGCGGACCTTGTCCGTCAGGGTTTCCTGTACAGCCGCCCCGGTGGCGTCGGCGACATGAATGACGCGGCGGTGGCTGTGCCCACCCTCCCGCGTCAAATGGTAACCGAGAGAAGTCGATTCATCCCGGGTGAAGTGCACACCCTGATCGATTAGCCAGTCGATGGCTCTTCTGCCATGCTCAACAACATGACGCGTAGCGGCAGGATCACAAAGCCCGGCACCAGCGGTGAAGGTATCTTCAATGTGCGACGCATTCGAATCGGCGGCGTCAAGCACAGCGGCGATTCCACCTTGTGCCCACCCTGAAGCCGAGTCCTCCAGCGTCATTTTGGTTACCAAAGCGACACGCCGCTCGGATGCCAGTCGCAAAGCCAGGGACTGGCCGGCAAGACCGCTGCCGAGGATCAGAACATCGAAGTTACGCACATTGCACCCAATCGAAATCGAGTGCGCAACTATATCATGCGTTGCCGAGATGAACTCGAAGGTGGAGAAACCTCATTCCTGCCTGAACTAATTCCAGGTCGGTTTGTCTTCCAGTTGAAGTGGTTTGACTGAGGACGGTGGCGCCGGAGGGCGAGATTCTTCTCCAAGTGAGGAAAGGCATGGGGCTTGATTGTTTGAGGAGCGAATACGATCGCATCAGGTATACTCGTCAGGTTAATTCAATAACCGGCAAAGTCTACCGATGGGAGATCGCGAAGCAGACCAGATTCTGGTCGAGCGCGTCCAACAAGGAGACAAGCAGGCGTTCGGTCTGCTTGTCTCGAAATACCAGCGCAAACTGGTGCGCCTGCTGTCGCGACTGGTCCGTGATCCGGCAGAAGTCGAGGATGTTGCCCAGGAAACTTTCGTCAAGGCATACCGTGCTTTGCCGGGATTTCGCGGCGAAAGCGCTTTTTACACCTGGTTGTATCGGATCGGGATAAATGCTGCCAAGAATTACCTCGCTGCAAAGGGGCGGCGAACGCCCACAACCGCAGAATTCGACAGCGAAGAGGCGGAGAGCTTCGACGACGGGGAGCAATTGCGGGACAATAATTCTCCGGAGCGGATACTGATGTCGAAGCAGATCGCCGCTACCGTGAATTCAGCCATGGACAGGCTCCCCGAAGATTTAAGAAATGCCATCTCTTTACGCGAGATCGATGGGATGAGTTACGAGGAGATCGCCCAGATCATGGACTGTCCGATCGGAACGGTCCGCTCGCGCATCTTTCGTGCGCGTGAGGCGATTGCCGAAAAGCTGAAACCCTTGCTGGACATTGCGCCGGATAAGCGCTGGTGATTGCAGACGATAGGTGCCATCAAAATGAAAATTGAACTCTCCTCCATGGTGGACAACGAACTCGATACGGACGATCAACATGCCTTGTTGGTTGTCCTGCATAGCGACGGGAATATGCGCGCCTCGTGGGATAGTTACATGCTGCTTGGCGATGCCCTGCGCGGTTCGCCGGAGTTGGCGACTGATCTCACCGCAAGCGTCATGAACGCTTTGCGCAATGAGGCCACCATCCTGGCCGTTCCCAAACGTCAGGCTGCGGGCGGATTTCGCAGCGTTGCCGCATTGGCCGCCTCGCTGGCGGGCGTGGCGTTCGTGGGTTGGTTGGCGCTGTCGCCCCCAACTTCCCAGGTCAGCATGGCTCCCTCCGCCAAGACGCCGTCCCCGCCCATCGCATCGACTTCCGCACGCATGCAGGAGTACCTGATGGCGCACCAGGCATATTCCCCAAGCAGTCGCATCCAGGGCGGGGCCAGCTACATACGCACCGTATCAAGCTCGCGATGAAAACTTGGCTGGCTGGCAGCATATGCTGCCTGGTACTCACCCTGAGTCAATCGGTTCTGGCGCAGCAGCAAGACGGGTTATTCTGGCTCGGTCGTGTCGTCAGTGCCGCGCATAAACTCAACTATAGCGGCACATTCGTTTATCGCAATGGCGGCATTGAGGAAACCTCGCGTATAACCCATCTAGTCGACGCCGGCGGAGAGGTCGAGCGTCTTGAAGTTCTCGATGGAAGCCCGCGTGAAGTAATCCGCAACAATGATGAAGTCAAGTGCTACCTGCCCGACAGCCATACGCTGATTATTGAACAGCGCAGGCAGCGCCGCAGCTTTCCGGCATTGCTCCCGGCGAGCCTGAGCGGACTCACGGAATATTATTCAATTCGCAAGGGCCCGATCAGTCGCGTCGTGGAACATGAGAGCCAGGTGATCTTTCTCGAACCCAAGGACGATTTGCGTTATGGACAGCAACTTTGGATTGACGTGAATACCGGCTTGCTGCTAAAGGTCGGCCTGATCAATGAACGCAACGAAACGATAGAAACGTTCGCCTTCACGCAATTGCAGATTGGCGGACCGATCGAGCGGGAGTCGCTCAAGTCCAAGTTCGCCGTGCAGAGCAATAAATGGCGAATACAGCATGTTCAGGCCGCGGAAAGTCGCTCCGAGGGGGCTGCCTGGCTGTTCAAGACGCAGTTGCCGGGTTTCTACCGGCTCACCGGCATGAAACGCCAGGCCAATTCAGGGAGCCCGGAAAGCTTTCATGTGGTGTATTCGGACGGTCTAGCCGCAATCTCGATATTCATTGAGGCGCTTCCGGAAAAACAGGAACTGGGGATGCTTTCCATGGGTGCGATCAATGTCTACAGGCGAATATCCGGCAAACATCTGCTCGTCGTGATGGGAGAGGTGCCTCAAAGCACGCTCAAGAGACTCGGCGACGGCATCGAACCGAGGCAAAAATAGTCCCCCGTCGTTTTCGAAGTCACAGGGAACCGCGACTGACGAAGCCACTCAAATGTGTTTTCAATCATTTCAAAAAGGACTGCTGCTCATGATGAGAAAAATCCTGCTGCCGCTCTGGCTGATATTCGCTTCATTGCCGGCTCTTGCCCAGACCAGGGACCTGCCCGACTTTACCGATTTGATCGAAAAGCAGGGTGCGGCCGTGGTCAACATCAGTACGACCCAAATCCTTCGCGGCAATCGTTCCCATCCCTTTCCATTTGATGAAAATGACCCCTCGTTTGAACTCTTCCGACGTTTCTTCCCGCATCAACAGCCGGGTATTCCACGCGAACAGGAAAGCAAATCGCTTGGTTCCGGCTTCGTAATCAGCGCGGAAGGCCACATTCTGACAAATGCGCATGTCGTCGATGGCGCCGACGAGGTGCTCGTCAAGTTGACAGACAAACGCGAGTTCAAGGCCAAGGTACTGGGCACCGACAAGCGCACTGACATCGCCTTGATCAAGATCGAGGCAACCGGCTTGCCGATCGTCAAACTGGGCGACCCAAACCGGCTCAAAGTTGGCGAATGGGTCATTGCCATAGGCTCGCCATTCGGTTTCGAAAACAGCGTCACCGCCGGCATCGTCAGCGCCAAAGGGCGATCGTTACCCCAGGAAAATCTAGTTCCCTTCATTCAGACCGATGCGGCAATAAATCCGGGCAATTCGGGCGGACCCTTGTTCAACATGAAGGGCGAAGTGGTCGGCGTCAACTCGCAGATCTACAGCCGGACTGGCGGTTACATGGGCCTGGCGTTCGCAATTCCCATCGATGTGGCAATGGAGGTACAAGGTCAATTGAGGGGAGGGGGCAGGGTCGTTCGCGGGCGCATCGGCGTGATCATCCAGGAAGTGACCAAAGAACTGGCTGATTCATTCGGGCTGGCCAAGCCGGTGGGAGCCTTGGTGAATTCGGTGGAGAAGGGCGGTCCGGCTGACAAGGGGGGGATCAGCGCCGGAGACATTATCCTCAAGTTCGATGGCAAGACAGTCACCCAATCGATCGATCTGCCACGCCTTATAGGTGCCACCAAACCAGGAACCAAATCGACGATACAGGTTTGGCGCAAGGGGGCGACCAAGGATTTGGCCGTGGTCGTGGGGGAAATACCCGATGAGAAAGGCGCGCCACGCGGCGGCAAGAAGACAAAGCCGGGCGATCTCGGAGCGGCAAATCGGCTGGGTCTGACGCTCTCGGAGCTGACGCCCGAACAAAAGAAGGAACTCAAGCTGGAACATGGCCTGGTCGTCGAAGATGTCCGTAACGGCGCCAGCAGGGCCGATCTTAGACCCGGCGACATCATCCTCGGCGTGATCAACAAAGGTATCCAGACGGACTTGAAGTCGGTGGAACAATTCAACAAATTGCTCGGCCAGATCGACAAGTCTGCGACCATCACGCTGTTGGTTAGGCGCGAAGACAGCCAGACCTTCATCATCATCAAGGGTCTCGGTGAAGGGAAGTAAACCTCACTTGATTCTTTACAGCAGGGATTACTGCCACCTCTGCCATGATATGCTCGCGGCGCTTGAAATCATGCGCGGCGAGCATGGCGCCGGGTTCACGGTCGACGTCGTTGACGTCGACGCCGATCCGTCACTCCTGGCCCGGTATGACGAACGGGTGCCGGTGCTGGTAGGGCGCCGGGCAGGCGATTCCGGGGAAGCCAGGGAACTTTGCCATTACTTTCTGGATGCCACGGTGGTCCGCGATTACCTTGCGGAGTCCGGTCCTGAGTCATGGTCCAAACTCGGGCAATCCGATTAAATTAGCGCAAATTCGTCGATATACCAACCCCGCTGATTGGTCACTGAACCGGGAAGCAGGCCATTGTGCCTATCCCTTGGAGCCCACTTCAAGGTACAATCCGCGGCCGTCAAAAATCCCGCAGAATCACTTTGCAGTACTGAAAACATGCAGCAGATCCGCAACTTTTCCATAATTGCCCATATTGACCACGGCAAATCGACGCTTGCCGATCGTATCATCCACCTGTGCGGGGGATTGTCCGACCGCGAGATGGAAGCCCAGGTTCTCGATTCGATGGATATCGAACGCGAACGCGGAATCACCATCAAGGCGCAGACGGCCGCCTTGTCCTACAAAGCTCGCGATGGCCAGCTTTACAGTCTGAACCTGATCGACACGCCGGGCCATGTCGATTTCTCATACGAAGTGAGCCGTTCGCTTTCCGCCTGCGAGGGCGCTTTGCTGGTGGTGGACGCTTCCCAGGGAGTCGAGGCGCAAACGGTTGCCAATTGCTATACGGCCATCGAACTTGGCGTGGAAGTCATCCCGGTGTTGAACAAGATAGACCTTCCGGCCGCTGATCCAGACGGGGCCCGGCAGGAGATCGAGGACGTCATCGGCATCGACGCCACCGACGCCATTCTCGCCAGCGCCAAGACCGGTCTTGGGGTCGAGGACATCCTTGAGGCCGTGATCCAGCGGATTCCTCCGCCCAAAGGCGATCCGCTGGCGCCGCTGAAAGCCTTGATCATCGACTCGTGGTTCGATAATTATGTCGGCGTAGTCATGTTGGTACGCGTGATAGACGGAATACTGCGGCCGAAGGACAAGATTCGCCTGATGGCTGGCGGTACCGTGCATCTGTGCGAGCAGGTCGGCGTTTTCACGCCCAAGTCGCAGTCGCGCGAGCAACTCTCGGCCGGTGAAGTCGGTTTCATCATCGCCGGCATCAAGGAAATCAAGGCTGCCAAGGTCGGAGATACGGTCACTCGGGTAGATCGTCCGGCGGCCGAAGCGCTGCCTGGCTTCAAGGAAATCAAGCCGCAGGTCTTCGCAGGTCTCTATCCCATTGAACCGAATGAATATGAAGGGCTGCGTGATTCGCTGGAAAAACTCAAGCTTAACGATGCGTCGCTGCACTATGAACCGGAAGTTTCCCAGGCGCTCGGCTTCGGGTTCCGTTGTGGCTTCCTGGGTCTGCTGCACATGGAGATCATCCAGGAAAGGCTGGAGCGGGAGTTCGACCAGGATCTGATCACCACCGCACCTACGGTGGTCTACCAGGTGTTGTTGCGCGACGGCAGCGAAATGTTCGTGGAAAATCCCTCCAAGTTGCCGGACACCTCTCGAATCGAAGAAATCCGCGAACCGATCATCACCACCACGATTTTCGTACCGGAGGAATACCTGGGTTCGGTGATCACCCTGTGCGAACAGAAACGCGGCTCGCAGGTAAACCTGCAATATCGCGGCCGGCAAGTACAACTCAGTTACGACATGCCGATGGCTGAAGTGGTGATGGATTTCTTCGACAAACTGAAGTCCATTTCACGCGGCTATGCTTCGCTCGACTACGATTTCAAGGAATATCGTGCCGCAGATGTTGTCAAACTGGATGTGTTGATCAACAGCGACAAGGTCGACGCCTTGTCGATGATCGTGCATCGAGCCAACGCCCCGTTTCGGGGGCGGGCGCTGGCCGCCAAGATGCGCGAGCTCATTCCGCGGCAGATGTATGACGTCGCGATCCAGGCGGCAATTGGATCGAATATCATCGCCCGAGAAAACATCAAGGCATTGCGCAAGAATGTGCTGGCCAAGTGCTATGGCGGCGACATCACGCGAAAGAAGAAGTTGCTGGAGAAACAGAAGGCCGGCAAGAAGCGCATGAAGCAAGTAGGCAGTGTCGAGATTCCCCAGGAAGCATTTCTGGCGGTATTGCGGATTGACGACAAGTGATCGCCGCACAGTCAGGATGGAATAGGTAAGCCCATGAACTTTGCTCTGATACTGTTTTCGCTGCTAATGGCCACGGGTGCGCTTTGGCTGGCCGATCACTTCTGGTTGAAGAAGAAGCGTCCGGCCGATGCCGGGGATCCCTGGTGGGTGGAGTGGG
>JBAYJH010000067.1:0-18123 GCA_041665185.1 Sterolibacterium sp. | reverse complement strand
CTCCAGTTTGTCGCGGTAGGGCGCGCGTACTTTCTCGATGTGGGCGGCCATGGCGGCATCGGCCGGCAAGAGGTTGGCGAACACCGGCAGCAGCTTGTAGCGGAAACCTTGTATTTTGCCGGCGCCTTTGCCAACTGAGACGTCGAAGTCGAGCACCGAGAGAAACTTGCCGTTGGAGCCGGAGTTGATGACCAAGGTCTGGCCACCGGAATTCTTGACGATGCTCGGCGCCGGCACACCGTCGTGGGTGTGGCCGCCGAGGATGGCGTCGATGCCGGCCACGCGCGCCGCCATCTTCAGGTCGACGTCCATGCCGTTGTGCGACAGCACCACCACCACTTGCGCGCCCTTGGCGCGGGCCTCGTTCACGACTTTCTGCATCTCCTCGTCCTGGATGCCGAAAGTCCAGTCGGGCACCATCCAGCGCGGGTTGGCGATGGGCGTGTAGGGGAAGGCCTGGCCGATGATGGCCACCGGCACGCCGTTGATTTCGCGCAAGGTGTAGGGCTTGAATACCGGGTCGCCGAAGTCGCTGGTCTTGACGTTCTGGGCGAGGAACTCGATCTTGCCGGCGAAATCCTTGGCGACGATTTCTTCGACACGTTTTTGGCCGAGGGTGAATTCCCAATGCCCGGTCATGATATCGACGCCGAGCAGCTTGCAGGCGTCGACCATGTCCTGTCCTCGGGTCCACAGCGCGGTGGCCGAGCCCTGCCAGGTATCGCCGCCGTCCAGCAGCAGCGCTCCCGGCCTTGAGGCGCGCAGTTGCTTGACCAGCGTGGCGAGATGGGCGAAGCCGCCGATCTTGCCGTAGGTCTTGGCCGCCTGGGCGAAGTCCAGATAGGTGAAGGCGTGAGCCTCCGCGCTGCCCGGCTGGATGCGGAAGGCCTTCAGCAGATGCTCGCCGACCAGGTGGGGCGCCCTGCCCAGCGCGGTGGCAACGCCGAGATTGACACTCGGTTCGCGAAAATAGATCGGCGCGAGTTGCGCGTGGCAATCGGTGAAATGCAGCAGCGAGACATTGCCGAAACGTGGCAGCGCATAGAGCTTTCCGCCACCCTGCGCGGCCAGCAGCTCCGGGGAGTCGAGCGCGAAGCCCGCCGCCGCGGCGGCTGCCAGTACTTGCAGGAACTCGCGCCGCCGCATCGCCATGCTATTTGTTGACCGGCGATTCCGGGTCCATCAGCAACGCCACCAGGTCCTTGATCTGCATCTCGGTGAGGGCGCCGATATGGCCGAAGCGCGGCATTTCCGAGCACAGGTTGAAGGACTTGGCGTTGTAGATCTTGCTGTAGACATATTTCTGCATCTCGGCCGTGTAGCCGCGCAGCTTGCCGAAGCGGAACAGGCTGGGGCCGACGGTGCCGAACGAGGTTTCCTTGGGCGCGATCTGGTGGCAGTTGTAGCAGTTGCCGCCGACCGGCAGGCCCGGCGCGTCGGACCAGGTGAAGCCGCGGCCGGACTGGGCGATCTTTTCGCCCGATTTCCAGTCGCCGAGCAGCTTGCCGTCGGCGGGCAGCTTGACGCCAGCCAACTGGTCGGCCTGGAGGCGTTCGGCGATCCCGGCCGGCGGCTTGTTGCCGGTGCGGTTGCAGATGGCTTGCAGCCCGTCTTCGGCAATGCGGTCGGTGCCGGCCTGTCCCTTGCTGACGAAATCCTGTTTCATCATGGCCAAGGCCTTGGCGCGGTAGTCGCCTTCGGCGTGGGCGGCGGGCATGGCGGCGACCAGGGTCACCAGGGCGGCGGCGAGTAGTGAGAAGCGTGCTGTGGTATTCATGTCGTCTCCCTGGTTAGCGCTTGATGCCCAGGCCCTTGTACATGTTGCCGTTGGCATTGGCGGTCATGTAGGTGAGCAGGGCGGTGACGGTGTCGGAAGCATATTTCGGCTGCGGGAAGCGCTGCTGGCGGAAGCAGTCGCCCATGCGCCACTGGTGGGTCAGCATGACGCTGCCGGTCATGCGGTAGCCGGGCCAGCCCAGGACGGCGGTCAGGGCGCCCTGCGGCGTGCTGAGATTCGGCAGGTTCTGCATGCGGATGCGCTTGCCGTCGGCGCCGTGGCAGGTATTGCAGGAGAAGTCGTAGGGGCCGGCGCGGTAGGCGACGACCTCCTTGCCGATCTCATAGACTTCCCGGACGTGCGGATCCTTGAGAGGGACGGCGATCTTCATGTTGGTCGACTGCGCCGCGACGTAGGTGACCAGGGACGTCTGCTCCGGGGTGAAACTTCCCTTGGCGAACGGTTTTTTGGCGAGGTCGTCGAACTTGAAGCCCTGCTTCTCGACCATGCACCAGACGATGCGCCGCTCGGCGTCCATGACCTTGCCGGCATCGGCAAAGTAGCGCGGCATCTGCACATAGGCGCCCTTGACCACGCCGATGCCGAGGCCGAGATCACAGCTCGCGGCGAGCGCGACGTTGTTCGGGCCGCGCTTGGCCTTCCATAACTCCTCGCCCTTCATTTCGAATAGTTCGGCCGGGTTGCCTTGCTGTTCCATCTGGCTGCGGAACTTTTCAAATTCCAGCGTGGCGGCATCCTTCGGCCCGACCGGCATCACGGCCGGCGGTTTGGCGCCTTTGCCGGTCGCCGCCGGTTTGTCCTGGGCGCCTGCCGGCTGCATGCCCAGGGCCAGCATTGCTACCACTGCGATGCGATATTTCATGGTCTCTCCTCCTTTATTGTTGTGGAGTACATGCCGGGTGCCCGGACAGCGGGCGCCGACCCGGCTACCGCAGGCCTCAGCCGGGGATGACGGTGGCTTCGCCGCTGCCTTTTTCACCCAGATTGTCCAGCCAACTGACGACGATCTTGTCACCGAGCTTGGCGCCCTTGACCTTGAAGTTGAACACCGGGTTGGTGGACACCGCCGTGTTCAGGTGACTCTCCATCACCTTCTTGCCGTTCAACTCCACGGTCAACACCTGGATGTAATGCGCCGCTATGATCTTGCCGGCGTCATCCTTGCGGATGCCGGTTTCCATGGGGTGGCTGACGATGGCCGTGATGAAGGTGACATCGCCCTTGAGCAGGGCGCGGATTCTGATTGGATAGGATGCCATGGTTTGATTCTCCTGTTAGCCGCCGCAGCCGCCGGCCGTGACCTTGACTTCTTTCTGGGTCATATACGCCTTGCCCCCGGCCGTGACCACCGCCCGGACGTTGGAAGTCTTGCTGAACTTGAGGCGCACGCCCACATCGGCCAGGGCGCCTTCGGACAGTTCGAAGCTGCCCGCCAGCGGGAACGGATTCTGCTCGACGAGTATCGAAATACGCGTGGTATTGGGAATGTTGCTGACCACCGAGACCGGCACCACGGCGCCATTCTCGGCGATGGCCGGGGCGTTCAGCACGATGTCCTTGCTGTCGACGGCCGCCGCCGCGTCGATGTTCTTCATCGCCGCGGCCATGTCCTTGGACTCGAAGCTCCCCTTGTTCCACTGCGCGGCAAAGGCCGTGACCGGCCGCATCAGCCCCGAGACGAGCAGGGCGGCCAGCGCGCTTCCGCCGCCGAGCTGCTTGAGTATGTTTCTGCGTGTCGCATTCATGGTTTGCTCCTCTTTCAAATATTAAAAAACTTGCTCTACGCCCGTGATTGCAGCGTTGACTGCCCGCCGCAGGCCTGCCGCCAGATCAGGGCCGGAGGTAGGCATATCCCTCCATCTGCTTGGTAATGATCTCGATCACGCCGGCCTTTGCATAGCTTATGCCGGGCAGCATTTGAGCCTCCGTGATCTTCTGGTTCTCCATGGTATTCCTGCAAGCGACGAAACGCACGCCGGTCGCCAAGGCTTCCTGCACCCGGTTGGATACCGTCGCATCGTCGCGCAGCATGCCCAGGCCAGGGCCGTAAGCGACGACTTCGACTTCGATGTTCTTGGCTCCCAGGTCTTTCTGCACATTGCGGATATTGTTCAAGGCCAGGTTCCACGTCGCCGGCTGGTTGTCGCTGATCTGCATGACGACGCGCATGGGTTTGGCGGCGGGATCCGCCGCACCGGCGGGCAGGGCGAGGATGAATGCGCAGCAGGCAAGGATGGCGGTCAGGGCACGATTCAAGGGTTTCTCCTTTGGTAAGTGGCCGGCTATAGGAACCGGTATTGCAGCTTCATCGTAGCGGCGGCGCCGCCAACGATGGCAAGAAAAGTCAGCATCGATCCCAGGGCCAGGGTGGAGAAGCCGGTCACCCCCTGGCCGATGGTGCAGCCCATGGAGAGCACGCCGCCCACGCCCATCAGTATGCCGCCGACTGCATGAAAGCCAAAGTCCTTGAGGTCGGGGAACCATTCGAAAGCAAAGCGCCGGGTCGCCACGGCGAACACCAGCGATCCCGCGATCACGCCGAGCAGGGCCATGATGCCGAAATTGATGAGCGCTGCATCGCGCCCGTCCACCAGATAGTGCACCAGGTCGCCCATCGGGCTGATAAAGGTCAGCGACTGCACCTGCACCCGCGAGGGCGGCGTGTCGGCCATCTCGGCGAACTCCCGCCAGGCCTGGCCCATGCCGCCGCCGGTGGCATACCAGCCCGCCACGACCGCCAAACCGACGGCGGCTCCGCCGATGATCAGGTCGGAATTGCCGCGGAAATCCCTGGAGGAAAAGGCGAAGGCGATGAAGCCGAGGCTGATTCCCGCTGCCAGGAGGCGATGCAGGCTGGTTGTGTCCTGGATGCCCAGGATGCCTCCCAGCACACTGCCGAGTTCCTGATTCTTGATGCCGAGCTTGCTCAGGTTCACTGCCAGGGGCGACATCCACGAATCGAAGGCATTGGCGTAGAAATCCGTCCACAACATCAGGTAGGCCATGGCACAGGCGATGGCCAGCACCACCAGGGACTTGAGATTGCCGCCGCCGATGCGCACCAGGGTCTTGTTACCGCAGCCGGAAGCGAGCGTCATGCCCACGCCGAACAGGGCGCCGCCCAGCACATAGCGCAGCCAGGCGAAGTTGGCGGTACGGTAGGGCGGGAAGGTATTGTCGGGAATCTGTACCTGGCCCGCCATTTCCAGCAGCAACAGCCCGCCTATCGCCAGGCCTATCGCCAACAGCCAGGAGCGCATGCGCCCCGTGTCCTCCATGTTCACCCAGTCGGACACCGCGCCCATGGTGCAGAAGTTGGTCTTGGAGACGAGCGCGCCCATCGCCGCTGCGATGGCGAATACGGCCAACAACATCTGCTGATGTACATTCCATTCCATGATTCCTCCTTCGTCCGGCGCGCGCGGCGCCAATCGGACTGTCGCCGCGTCGACTGCGTTCCGCGACTGGATCGCCACAGCCGTATTGTTGAAGTGCGCTCGGTGTTGACGATCAGATTCAATTCTGCCACAAATATTTCGATGTAAAGAGAAAGCAAGTGCGGATCGCCAGGGAATTTATTTATGGGTCCATACAAAACCTATAGCACCAATGCGACGGATATCCAGGTCGGCTGGCGATGCCGCAAGCGGCGCGCAACATCGGCGTCCACCGCGCCGTGCGTCCGCCGGGGCCGTGAATCGCCGTTCCGAGCCGGGCATAAACTGAATTGATGCGCTCATGGATAACATTCCCGGCCGGTCGACGGAATGGGGGAATATTATGCGAGGCAGTTTTCCCTTCAACCACGCGGAGAATTGGGCCTGCATATGAAAGCATCGATCCTCACCCGTTTGCGCTGGTCGTTCATTGGTTTTGGCATCACCGTGGCCATGATCTTTCCGTTCTACGCGCAGTTCTTCGTCGAATGGAAGCCCGGCATGCTGGTATGGTTCGTCGTTGGCTGTCTGGTGGCCGGGACATCGATCGGCGTCTTCGCCTACATCATCATGAGCGCGGTGTTGCTGTCGCAATTGAAGTCCATTGCCGGCGTCGCCGAGCAGGTTGGCGGCGGCAACCTGCTCGCCGAATGTTCGCTTCAATCGCGCGACCTCATCGGCAATATTGCCGACTCGTTCCGCAAAATGGCGACCGACATGCGCGGCATGGTGCGCAGCATTTCAGGCCTGTCCGGGAGTGTCCGTAGCGACAGCGAAACCATCAACTCGCTGATCAGCGATCTGCGCGGCAAGCTGGCCGCCCATCTCGAAAATTCGCATCAGATCGTCGGACTGGTGAGCAGCATGAATGAGGCCTCTGAAGGCATCAGCACCAGCGCCTCCCAGGCGGTCGAGCATTCGCGGCAGTCGATCGCCGCGGCACAGGCCGGACAGAGTACGGTGCAGCGTGCGCAGGACGGTATCGCCCGCATGAATCTCAAGGTGTCCGGACTGACGGAGGACATCAATGGCCTCGCCAAGGATTCCGAGAGAATTCAGAGCATCTCCACGGCGATCCGCGAGATTGCCGACCAGACCAATCTGCTGGCGTTGAATGCCGCGATCGAGGCTGCACGGGCCGGCGAACAAGGCCGCGGCTTCGCGGTGGTCGCCGACGAAGTCCGCAAGCTGGCCGAGAAGACGGCATCGGCAACCGGGGAAATCGAAGCGGTACTGGCCCAGGTCCATCGTCGGGTCGAGGAAGCCGTCGGCAAATCCGGCGAAAGCGTCAAGGAAATGGAAGATACGCGGCAATTGTCGACGGAAACCGGGCTGGCTTTGGCCAGGATCGTAGACAGCGTTTCGAGCGTCTCCACGGCCATCAACAATGTCGCCGAGATGGCCTCGGATCAGCAGATGCTCTCCGGCATCGTCTTGGAGCGCATCAAGGAAAACGACGACAGTACCAGGGAGGCGGCGGTTAACGCCGACGATTGTGTCAGCGCCTGCCAGGGGCTGACGGCGCTATCCGGCAATCTGATCGTCGAGGTGTCGCGCTTCCAGGTCTAGCTACAGGCTCACAACGGTGCCGGCAAGCGCCCGTCGGCGCATCAATCGTCCTTGCCGCCGACCGCCAGCATCAAGGATTTGCGTATGGCTTCGGGCGAACTCATGATGTTCATGAAGCTGTTGGCACCCATCATCGACAGGTCGGGAAAACTGATGGCGATGCGGAAGCGGGCATACTGCGCATAGACCTTCTTGTCCGCAACCAGCACGTCGTAGGGTAGGTGAGCGGCCGACTTGATGTCCCGGAAGTCGATTTCGCTCATCAGGTATTTGTCGTCCATATTCTTGTTGTCGCCTTCACCCTTCATGGCGACGCCGAACAACACTTCCTTTTTGCCCGGTACGTCGACGCGGTATACCCTGGTCACGCCTTGCTTGCCGGCCGCCAGGCCCGCTTCGACCGCTTTGACGGCCTCGTCGTGGCTGGCGTAGCTCGCCAGCAGGCTGGGCTCGTCGAAGTATTCCATGCCAAAAGTGTAGTGATACTTGCGCAGCTGATCGGGCGTCAGGCCGCGGGCGCCGAACTCCTCGATCCTGCCCAGCGCGGTCTGGAGTTTCGCCGCGGTTTCCTTCAGATCGCCCTTCATGCGGTAGGCGTTCGCCCAATAAGGCGGGTTGGTGTAGGAGACCTGTACCTCGTCTTTGGCCTTGACGACGGCAACGCGCAGTGCCGCGCCGAATCCGCCGTGTTCCGACTTCGCCGCGGTGCTCCGCAGCTCGTCGTTGGTGACGGCAATGACGGTGGTATTGGCATAGGGAGTGTAACTGCCGGCGATGGTGAAACCCGCGCCGGTCAATGCCGTCTTGGCGGCTTCGACTTTTTGTGCCAGCTCCCCCGAGGCTTTGGAGCCGAGCACGAAAGGTTTCAACAGGGCGTCCTGGGCGACGGCAAGCGTCGCCGCCAGGGCCAGGACCAGGGTGCCGAGAAGCTTCAGAAGTTTGGACATGACTTACCCTCTCGATCGAACGATGGTGTTGACGGATTGCTGGAAATGAGGCTGAAAGATTGGGCTTTCAGCCCCAGGGGAAACAGCCGGGAAACGGCCGAACTACTGCTTCAGTCCTGAAATCAGAACCTGCGGCTGTACATGACCTGCCAGTTGGTCTGGCTGTGGTCCGAAGTTACGCCCATATTGCTGTTGGTTGCACTGACGTTCGGCGCATGCGTTAGGGCAAAATCGACGGACGAGGCCTTGCTGAAAGCGTAGCCGACACCCAGAGCAAGGTGATTCTCGACGATCGCCGGGAACAGCGGGTTCATCAGCGCGTCGGGGATCGGGTTGCTGGCGAGATTCACGCCGGCGCGCAAGGTCAGCGCTTCGGACATCTTGTAGGAGCCGCCCAGCATCACGACATTCTGGTTGTCCCAGTTCTGATACAGCGTCGCGTCCATCACGGCGCCGTTCAGCCCAGCCAGCATTCCGCCATTGCCTCCGGCGGTGAATTTCATCTGGAAATTCTTCATCACCCCAGACCAGCCTATCCGCTTGTAATCGGCGGCCAGCATCAACTTGTTGCTGGCCTGGTACGACGCGCCGATACCATAGGTCTCGGGCCACTGGAAGTCGACTATCTTGAGCCTGCCGCTGACCGACATCGGTGCGACCGCCCCGCCCATGACCACGCTCATGTTGACCGCGCCGTCGCCTTCCATGTCCTTCAGGCTGGTCTTGCCGTGATACACGCCGCCAATGCTCAGCGCCGGTGTGGCCTTCCAGACGAAGCCGAGATTGCCGGCCCATCCGGTCGTCGTCAGGCGCTGCTTCATCTTGTTGTCGCCTTCGGAGAAGCTGAACTGCGCCCAGTTCACGTCCTGCAAACCAAAGCCGCCAAGCGCCGCGACCATCGAGCCGCCGGCCTTGCCCAAAGGCGACGCCGCAGCCCCGCCGAACCCGCTGAATCCCGCGAACATGGCGCCCGGCATGACCATCTGCAAATCCAGTCCGCCCCACAGGTAATCGATGGTGCCGCCGATCTTCAGGGTATCGCTTACATCGTAGGACAATGGCAGCATGACCCGGCCGATGCCGAGTTCCGAACGGTTCTCCATGCCGGAGACGCCTTGGGAGCCGGCCATGCCGCCCGACAGCAGATAGCCGGCCGACTGATAACCGCTCAGGAATGAATTGCTGCCATATTCGGTGCCCATGCCGCCCTGCGCCATCATGCCGACGCCCCAGGTGATTTTGCCGTCCTTCCGGACATAGCCGGCCGCAGGCATGTAATACGCCGTGCCGTCGGAACCGGCATCCGGCCGGCCAGCCATCTTCGAGGTGACGTCAGGGTGCAGGCCGCCGATCGCGATGTCGAAACGGCTGCTGCCGGACGCCATCAGCGCCAGCGTGGCCGGGTTGTTGATCAGGCCGGCGGTGCCGTTGTCGTAGGCATAGGACGCCCCGCCCATTCCTGTCGCAACCGGGCCGTAGCCTTCCATGTTCATGCCGTTGGTGGCGAAAACCGGTGAAGAAATACCGGCAGCGGCAAGCAGTGCAGCGAGTTTCTTGAGTTTCATATTTTTCCTCCCCAAGCGGGAAACGTTAATAGTTGATGGACACTATCTTTTTATAGCTCAGGCTCAGCCTGGAGCGATCATCCGGTTTGCAAGGCCGACCGTAACAGCATCATGGAGAAAGTTTGGCCGAAGTTGATTCGATTATTTTATGCCTGAATAATCCCCGATAATTTGATAGAGCGGTCTTCGGCGCCCGGCGCGCGGTGATCATTCCGGCCTACGGCCACGCGCCGCCTCGTCCCGGCGGCCTCGCCATCAGTAATCGTCCCCGATCATCGGTTCCGGCTCGCGCACTTGCGACAGCAAGTCCTCGGCGTGCAACTGGTTTTCGGCGAAGATCACCTTGATCATGCAACCGGCCGGCAGGTCGCTGGCAGTGCGCAGCGCCTTGGCCTGCATCGAGGCATCCTTGAAGGTGGCGTGCTGCGCCACATGCTCCAGATTTCCGATGGGCGCATGAATCTTGTAAATGAAGTAGGGCATAACGCCTCCTTGTGGCTTACTCGCACCCTAGCGGCAAATGCGGGCACTAGACATAACGTTTGATGGAGCGCCGGCGTCCGGGTTTGCTTTTCTGGATGATGACGCCGCGCACCGCCTCCAGGGTGGCGATCGGCAGGTCCGGATAGGCAGGGTTCACCGCATGCAACAGCCATTGTCTGCCATTTTTGACGAGTTGGCGAAATAACCATTCCTTATTTCGATATGCCAGTACGAAGGAACCCTCCTGCGCCAGGCCTGCCGGCTCGATGACGACCACGTCGCCGTCCTCGAATTCGGGCAGCATGCTGTCGCCCAGCACCATCAAGGCAAATGGCTCGGCGGAATCGCAAGCTGCCCCATCAAGGCCTGCCGGCGAGGCATCGACGGAGGCGATCGGAATGATCTTGGCCATGTCAGCTCAGCGAGGTGGCGATGCGCTCGGGCGCCACGCCGGCTTCGGTCAGGCCTTCGCGGGCGGCATCGATGAAGGCCTGCGGTCCCGCCAGATACAGGTCGCAGTCATCCAACCCGGCGACGTCGGCGCGGACAGCGGCAGCCGCCGCCCGGCCGGCCGACAAAGCGTCGGCGGCGCTCAAGGCAGCATAGCGGAAATCATCCAGGGCATCGGCCCAGGCACGGCACTGGTTGGCAAGATAATGCCCGTCCGGCCGTGTCCCCACCCAGTAGAGTACCAGCGACTCGGCGGCCTCCACGGCGGTGGCGTGTTCGATCATGCTCTTCACCGGCGCGAAACCGCCGTCGCAGGCCAGGAACAGCAGCCGCCGTCCGCTGGTGCCGGGGGTCTGGGGCAGGACAAAATCACCCCAGGGGCCCCACAGCGAGATGGTCTCGCCGGCGCCCACCGCACCTGAAAACAACCGGTCGGCAAAACTGTCGGTGTCGCCGGCGGCCGGGCGGCAGATGTGGAACTGTAGATTGCGGTCGTCGCAGGGACAACTCGCCACCGGGTAGGTGGCGCTGAAATCCTCCTGGCCGCCGGCCAGGCCCAAGGTCAGGCTCTGTCCGGCCAGGAAGCGCAGGCGGTTGCTGCGCGGCGTCTGCACCTGTAGCAGCAGCGTGTCGGCGGCCTGCGCGCCGATCGGCGCGAGGCTCTTGATCTTCGCCACAATGCGTTGTTCCGGAATGTCGGCCGGCCCCTCCGCTTCGAGCGCTTCCAGCACCACATCGCTGACCGCGGTGTGGGCGCACAGCAGGGTATAGCCCTGCTGCTTCTCGGTTTCAGACAAGACGTAGTCGCAATGCTGGACCTGGCGGGTTTCGCCGGAAATCACCCGCCCCTTGCACAGGCCGCAGTTGCCGTTGCCGCAGCCGTAGTTGAGCATCAGCCCGGCGCGCACCCCTGCCTTGAGCAAGGAATCATGGCCTTCGACAAAGAACTCGCGCCCGCTGGGGCGTACCGTGACATGAGCAGACATGATTTTCAGGACATCATCCATTACCGCCAGTTGATCGGTGGGTTCGCTGCTGCCGAGCACCGCCGCTAGGCCTTGCTCGACGAATTCGCCGAGTTGCGCCAGATCCGCCACCGGCCCGACGGCGGCGAGTTCATCCAGATGCTGCTGCAAGCCGACGACCAGGTCATGATAGCGCCGCAGATGTCGGCGCAGGTCGGCCAGTTCCTGTCCTTGAGCAAACAGGCGCTGCGCCAGGATCTCCGCTCGCGGCAGCATACGCTCCTGGACGCGCCGGCCGAAGGATTCTTCCTTGATCTTCGCCACCCGCTCGAAGGCGCCGCTGTTCTCCAGCTTGAAATCCGGATAGGCGACCAGCAGCGCATCGGTCGACACCATGCCGTCATGCGAGGACAGCTCGCCGTCGCGGATCTTGCGTTGCAGCGCCGCGCGGGTGGTCCCGATCAGGTGCGCCGCGCGCGACAGGGTCATCAGCTGAGCCAAGAGTCCTCCAGGATAAACATTTGAGAGCCGCAACTAGCGAATGATTTATGGCTGGCAACGAGAGTCAATAATATACTGTTTGCTCCCGCGAGATAACCGATGCCAATGAACCCGTACACCGGCCGCAACGACGCCATGGTCAATAGCTCCGGCTGGTATTCCAGCCGTGCCGGTCTGTGGCGCGGCCACGGCATGCGGGTCCATTACAAACTCGCCATCCTGTTGCTGATCAGCGCCGCATTGCTGTTCAACGCCGCTCCCGGTTTCGCCATGAATCCGGAGGAACTGTCGATGACGCGCCAAGCCGCCGAAAACGGCAGCGCCTCGGCCCAGGTTCTGCTGGCCATCGCCTACCTGAACGGCGACGCCGGCCTCGCCAGGGACGGCAAGCTGGCGGCACTGTGGTTCGAGCGTGCCGCGCTGCAAGGCAGCGGCTATGCCGAAGGACGGCTCGCCGACCTCTATGCGGACGGCAACGGCGTGGCGAAAAACCTGAAGATCGCCGCGGACTGGCGCGAGCGGGCCGCTCGCCGCGGCAATGTCGATGCGCAATTCAAACTCGGCCAGATGTACCTGGAGGGCATGGGCGTCGCGCAGGATCGGCAGCGCGCCCGAAGCTGGCTACAGAGCGCCGCCGAAGAAGGCAACCGCGAAGCGGCGTACCTGCTCGCCCGGATGTACCGGGAAGGACTCGGCGGCCCGGAGGATCAGGCGCTGGCCGATCACTGGCTCTACAAGTCCGCGCTGGGCGGCTATGGCGCGGCCGAGGACATGCTGAGCTGGATCAAGAGCTTCGGCCACACCTACGACAAGACCGTGTCGCACGAAGCGGTGCGGCGCCTGGCGGAAGACGGCGACATCGAGGCCCAATACCAACTGGGGTTGCGTTGCTATCTGGGCAAGGGCGGCGAAAAGCGCGATCTGCCGCAGGCCGTCAAATGGTTCGAGCGCGCGGCGGCGCAGGGCCAGGTCATGGCGATGCGCAATCTTGCGCAGATCCTGGGGCGCGGCGAGCATGGCATGCCGGCCGATCCGCGCGCCGCGAAAGCCTGGAGCCAGCGCGCCGACAAGGCCGGACACTGATGCGCACAGCGGATACGGCCTGCGTTGAATTGCGGGATCGCTAGGCCGACTCCGCAAGCCATTACGACATTCGAGACCATGGACCTGACTTTCCTCGCCGCCTACAAAGCCGATGCACTGGGTTTCTTCCTGAGCGTGTCGCTGCTGGTGGTCTACCACTGGCTGCTCAGGCGCAAGGAGAAGCGCGATCCCGCCTATACCGTGCAGGCCGTCAATCGCATCGCCCGCACCGCCTGGGTGGAGAATGTCATGCGCGAAGGGAAGGACATCCTGGCGGTGCAGACGCTGCGCAATTCGACGATGGCGGCGACCTTCCTGGCGTCGACCGCGGTGTTGATGATTATCGGCGTGCTGACCTTGAGCGGCCAGGGCGACAGGCTGGAGGCGACCTGGCATAGCCTCAACGTGTTCGGCGCGAAGCATCCGGAACTGTGGATGCTCAAGCTGATCTGCCTGTTGCTCGACCTGTTCTTCGCCTTCTTCAGCTTCGCCATGTCGATCCGCGTGTTCAATCATGTCGGCTACATGATCAACGTGCCCTTGTCCTTGAACCACCACGCGATTACCCCCGAGCATGTGGCCATTCACCTCAACCGGGCGGGAAGTTTCTATTCGCTGGGCATGCGCGCCTACTATTTCTGCGTGCCCCTGCTGTTTTGGCTGTTCGGCCCGCATCTGATGCTGATCGCCACGCTCGGCCTGGTATTCGTCCTGTACCGGCTCGACCGGACGCCCAAGCTGCTCGCCGAAGACTACTCACGATAATTTTTCCCGCACGCGATGAAATTGCACCCCGGCCAACTGGCCAAGATCTTTCCGTTTCTGCGCTGGTGGCCTCTGGTCAATCGCCTGACCCTGAGGGACGATCTGATTGCCGGGCTGACCGGCGCCTTGATCGTGTTACCACAAGGCGTGGCCTTCGCCACCATCGCCGGCCTGCCGCCGCAGTATGGCCTCTATGCGGCGATGGTGCCCGCCGTCATCGGCGCCCTGTGGGGCTCAAGCTGGCATCTCGTCTCCGGACCGACCACCGCCATCTCGATCGCGGTATTCGCCGCGCTTTCGCATCAGGCCGAGCCGGGCTCCGCGCAATACATCGGCCTGGTCCTGACCATGACTTTCCTGGTCGGGGTGTTCCAGGTGGTGCTCGGGCTGGCGCGCATGGGCGCGCTGGTGAACTTCATCTCCCATACCGTGGTCATCGGCTTCACTGCCGGCGCGGCTGTATTGATCGCCGCCAGCCAGGTGCGTCATTTCTTCGGCATCAACATTCCCCGCGGCACGCCGTTCTACGAAATCATCCGCCAGCTGTTCGAACAGTTCGCCGACATCAATCCCTACGTGCTCGCGGTCAGCCTGACGACGCTCGCCACCGGCATCCTCACCAAGCGCTACCTGAAGAAGATTCCCTACATGATCGCCGCCATGATCGTCGGCAGCCTGGCCGCCGAAGGCCTCAACCTCTGGCTGGGGCAAACCGTCACCGGCATTCGCACCATCGGCGCGTTGCCTGCCACCCTGCCGCCGTTGTCGATCCCGGATCTGTCGCTGGACGCGCTGCACCACACCCTGGCGCCGGCGCTGGTCATCACCATGCTGGCGCTGACCGAGGCGGTTTCGATCTCGCGTGCCATCGCCGTGCGCTCCGAACAGCGCATCGACGGCAACCAGGAATTCATCGGCCAGGGGCTTTCCAATATGGTCGGTGCTTTCTTCTCGGCCTATGCATCGAGCGGTTCCTTCAACCGCAGCGGCGTGAACTACGAGGCCGGCGCGAAAACGCCGCTGGCGTCGATTTTCGCTTCGCTGTTCCTGATCCTGGTGCTGCTCCTGGTGGCACCGCTGGCCGCCTATCTGCCGACTGCGGCGATGGCGGGCATACTGTTTCTGGTGGCCTGGGGACTGGTCGACTTTCACCATTTCCACTCGATCTGGCACACCAGCAAGGGTGAGTCGGCGATACTCGCCGCGACCCTGGTCGGCACGCTGTTCAACCTCGAGGCGGGCATCTTCATCGGCGTTTTCCTGTCGCTGGTGATGTATTTGTTTCGCTCCTCGCGGCCGGAAATCATCCCGGTGGTGCCGGCCCCCGAGGAAGGCGCCTACTATTTCATCCGCGCGCAGGGCCGCGTCGAGTGCCCGCAACTGCGCATCGTGCGCGTCAACGGGGCGATCTATTTCGGCGCCGCCAGCTACGTCCAGGCCGCCCTGCAGCAGATAGACGAAGACAACCCTTTGCAGAAATCCGTGCTGATAGCCGCCGGCGGCACGACTTTCATCGACCTGGCCGGCGCCGAGGCGCTGGCCCAGGAAGCGCGGCGCCGCAGGCGGCTGGGCGGCGGCCTGTACTTCTACCGGCTCAATCCCAGCATCCGCAAATTTCTCGAACACGGCGACTACCTGAAGGACTTCGGCGAGGGCGCCTTCTTCCCGGTAATGACCAATGTCACCGGCGCGCTTTACTGGACGCTCGATCCGGATGTGTGCCGCACTTGCAAGAAGCGCATCTTCAAGGAGTGCCACAAGGGGTTGCTGCCGGATGGCTTGCGGCGCCAGCGCTTGTTGCTGGCCACCGACGGCAGCGAGTTCGCCGCCGCGCCGACCGAGGTCGCCATCGCCCTGGCGAAGAGTTTCGGCGTGACGCTGGATGTCCTGACCGTCGCCGATCCGGCCGAGGACGTCGAGGCGGTGCGCCAGCGCATCGCCGTGGCGGCGAGAAGCGCCCTGGTTGCCGGCGTCGATAGCGAGGAAATCGTGCGTCGCGGCAAACACCCGGTTGACGCCGTCATCGCAGCCGCAGCGGAGGCCAACACCAACATCCTGGTCATCGGGCGCCGGCCGGCGCGGGACTTGAAACAAAGGCTGTTGGGGGATGTTGCCTCCGGCATCATCGTCCGCGCACCTTGCCATGTCCTGGTTGTCTGTCCAGAGGCAGGCATGTGGCGGAATCGCATCGTGATCGTCAGCGATGCGTCGGAGACCAGCGACCACGCGGCGGAAATGGCCAGCCAGATCGCCCGCATCACCCGCACACCCATCACCATCGTGGCGATTGCGGATGGCAAGAAGGCCGGAGCAGCGGCGGAGGAAGATGCGGCGCGCAAGGCGGCGCTGATGAAGTTGGATGCGGTCGTTGCGGATACCCGGGTCATCTACAGCGTAGCGGCAGCCGCAGTGCTGGAGGCGCTACGGGAACTCGGCGCGGACCTGGTGGTTCTCGGGGCTCACCCCAGCCATCGGATCAACCGCGTCTTCGCCGGCAGTTCGGCCGACGAGCTGATCGGCAGCCTGCATTGCGCCGTGCTGGTGGTAAAAGGGGGCGGCGCAAACGCCACCGTTACCGGGATCACCAACGAGAATTGAGCGGCATGTATCCGCGCCGAAGCGCACCCGTAAAGCTTCTCGGTGCCGGTGTCAGGTTGTTCTTCAATTTCCACTTCCAGGGGTTCGCCGTTAGGCAAACGCAGGTATCGACCCTCAAGAGCCACATAGACGGCGGTATCGTCAAAGCGCGCTGACGCCGTAAAGAGGACGTTATAAAGGTTGGCCCTAGCGACCGGACCTCGGCCTTATGTGAAGCTTCACATAAGGCCGACTTGCCGCCAGCCACGGAAATTGTTCAGCCGGCAGATCATCGGCGATTGTTGCCGCTGACTCTGCGGGACATAGCGGCGGGTGTAGATACATCACCGGCCATCAGCTACGAATTTAGATCGAATGGCACTTTCCATCATAACGCATGAGTTGTCACGACCCGAATCCAAGGAACCATTGGTAGGAGGCGGATGTTCAGCTCGTCTGCCAGTGCAACTCGGGGACGTTACGCGGTTTGCCAGCGCACCAATTAGCTCTTGGCGATTAGTGTCTTGAGCCTATCCTGAATGGCTTTGGCCAGGTCGGCCAGGCCTTCACTGTTCGCCAAGTATTGCTTATGACGATGAGATTGCAGGTCGAATGGGATGTCGGCCTTTGCTTGCGTGATGAGGATCACGTCCTTACCGAGCGTGTGCGCGATACCGATTTCATAGAAGACGTTCGGATTTTTGCCGGTGCAGTCGCAGATGACCACCTTTGCTTTGGCGATAAGATCCACGATGTCCTGCATGACGTGATGGTGCACCCAAATATCGTCGGCGCGCACGCAACGAAGTCCGACGGCGTTCGCAGCGGTTTGTAGTGTGGTCAGCACCGGATCGAATTCCTTCCCGAACGGCATCATTACCGACACCAGATCTTCTTCCTGATCTTGTATTGCGTCGGTCGAGAAGACAGTAGCTTGTGGTTTTGTGGCGGCGCTCCGAAGCTGGGTCTTCAGTAGTACGCGGAACAGATCGCCCTCACATACTTCCCAATGCGTGTGGTTAAGCGCATATTTGATGCCCAGTTGGGCCGAAAATCGCTCCAAATCTGCGTTATCGATTCCCGGCACGCTCGTATCCGTCGAATATTGAAGGGACGTTTGTCGTCCGTTGTCAACAATCTGATTAATGTAGACGATGCGCGCTGTCTGGGGGCCGCTCCCACCAATTTCTGTCATCAGCACGGCAGGAATTCTGTTGACCTTCGAAACGTCTAGTTTTCCATTCGCAAGCAGAAGGCTCCCTGGGCGCTCGTCTGGCTTGATATAAATTCGCCCCGTAGGAATGGTGTCGCCACCATCTTCCCAGCCGTTGTATGACACAAGCAAATGGAACATTGTTATTCGCCGGACGGCCCACGCTGATAAACACGCTCATTATAAACGCCGCCGCGACTTGTGGTCCTTTGCCCACTTCCGTGTGCCCCCCGACGCTCGCGCAACTGTTGGTATTGCTACATCGAAAGCACCCGCTCCGCCTAATTTCGTGAGCAACGACCGCTGATGGGTCTTGGATTCAACCGGTGGATGCAACAGATTGGCCGAATCGTTCAGCGGGCGTTTCGTAGTTTAGTGTTTTCCTTTGGGCGATTGTTCAATTTCCTAGCCACTGCATTTAGTTGTGCTTGCGAGTAGTTCGAGATGTCGGTTCCCTTGGGGAAATACCGCCTCAACAGCCCATTCGTATTTATATGGACGCCTCCCGTTTGCCAAGGACGAAGTTTGTGTGTTGAGACAGATAGGCTGCAGTTCTATATCCGGCCTGTTGTGCAGGTCGAAACCTGCTGGCCCTGATGGAATCCGCTGACCCACGCCTCATTTTTCAAGTGATCGAACGAAAGGGATTGGAGGTTTTGGTTGCCTGACAGTCGTCGCACAATCAGACGGAAGCCGGGAGTTGCGGCCGCCCTCGCTCGGCGGCCGGTGGCTTCCGATCTTGAAGGAGCGCGTCTGCTGGCTCTCCACCT
>JBAYJH010000066.1:0-18503 GCA_041665185.1 Sterolibacterium sp. | reverse complement strand
GCCTTCGCGGATGGCGTACTTGGTGAGATCGGCAACGCTGTGAATGTCCAGCTTGTGCATGAGGTTGCGGCGATGTACTTCCACTGTTCCCACCGCAATAAACAACTTCGTCGCGATTTGGGTCGACGTCAGTCCCTCGACGACCAGTTTCAATACCTGTTTTTCACGTCTTCCCAAACGATTGCCGACATTTTTCGGCTGCGGCGACTGCTCGCCGAGAAGCAGCATTTCCGCGACATTCGCGGACAGGTAGGGAGCGCCTTCCAGCACCGTCCGTATTCCCAACATCAGTTCTTCACCACCCGCCGCCTTATTTATATAACCGGCTGCGCCCGCCTCCAGCATGGAGTCGACGGTGCTGCGCTCGATATAGGTGGACAAGGCGACGACCTTGATCGCCGGATTCGTCGCGACGATTTGGCGGGTTGCGGCGATTCCGCTGATATCGGTCAATGAGATGTCCATCAGGACCAGGTCCGGCTGCAACTCGGCGCATAATCTTATGGCCGTCTCGCCCTCGCCGGTCATGTCTACCACGGCGATGTCCGGTTCCTTTTCCAGGACCGAGCAGAGCGCCTCCCTGACCAGTTTGTGGTCGTCGACAATCAGCGTTCGTATCATTTGTCAGATTCTATCGTGATGGCCAATCGAACGAGTCGTCCGCCGCCGCCTGATTCTGGCGCCTGTCGCCTGGCTGCATGCACTGGCGAATGCGTGACAAAGATAGGCGGAGGCGGGCTGCTTCACGGATGAACGGTGTAATCGACGTTCATCATTCACATACGCGAACCAGCGGGCACGATAGTACCCTACATTCGCTCGCATCCTCGCACTGGCATAGGTGGGCGGGCTTACAGGCTTGATACATCAGCTTGCGCGCCTGTTCAACATGATGACCGGTGACCATCTGGGCGGAGTTTTTCCAGACGCGTGTCTGTTCGTATGTTACAGCGAACAATTTTCGGGAGTTATCCGGGATGGATGGGTCCTCCGACAGGTTCTTGCAGATGGATGAGATCAAGTCAAAATTCTTGAAATGCCAATTTGCCATAACTTTAGATCCTCCCCGGGACTCACCCCGACTCGTATTCTTCAAGTCGAGGGTAAGCCCTAATTGCCGAGATGTCATTACCTATAAACCCATAATTTGCTGACAAATATAGCCGCCGGATGGTCGGTCCATCGCGACCTGCAATGGCCGGTTTTCCGCGCAGGACTTGTTTAACCCATTAAATTTAAAAGAAATTGTTGAGGTCATCGACTGCCGATGGATTGTCGACAAATTTGCTGTGCTTTTCCCCGCGATTTTTCAACTGACGGTGCTGTTCGCTGGCTTGTCTTGTGACGCGCCTGCCGCCAAAGAGTCTCCGGAGGTGGATAGGGTGGCTGGTCCAGAAATTCGATGGTGCCCAACGAACACCTTCACGGCACCTCACGGCAGATGACAAACCGGCTTGATGCGATCAAAATCGCTTCATGGTGAGCGTATGGAAATGAAGAAGATCAATTCGGGCAAGCTGCGTGCGATCGGCTACGATGCCCGCAATCGACTATTGCAGGTTCAGCTCGATGACGGCAGCACGCTCCAATACAGCGGCGTCGGCAATGAAATCTGGCAACGCTTGAGCAGCTCCGGCGCGGCCTGGAGTTACTACCGTGACAATGTCGAGGACGAATTCACGGCCAAGCGAGTCTCCGCAGTTGCCGCCAACGGCGTGTCCAAACGGAATCCGCTGGATGATTTGTGGCAGGAATCATGACCATTCGAAATGCCGCCCGCACCAAAATCCCTGCTGAGCTGGGAGAGCGGCCTGGTTGATCCAACCGTAACGATGAGCGAGCAGACTTCGGTCGATCGCCGGGACCTCGTCGGCGATGCCTGGGGCGGGCTGGCCGCAATGCTGGTGGCATTGCCGTCGGCGATTGCCTTTGGCGTAATCATATTCTCGCCCCTGGCCGGATCGTTGGCGGCCGAAGGAGCGCTGGCCGGCATCCTCGGCGCCACGGCGCTCGGTCTGATCGCGCCGGCTTTCGGCGGCAGTTCGCGGCTGATCACGGCACCTTGCGCGCCGGCAGCGGCGGTGTTGGCTGCCTTGGCCGTCAATTTCACGCAACAAGGCATGGAATCCGGAGCGGTCCTCCTGGTGCTGGGCATGGTCGCCTTGCTGGCCGGCGCGATCCAGATCGCTCTAGGCTTGGCCGGCGTGGGCCGATTGATCAAATACATACCCTATCCGGTGGTCAGCGGGTATCTGAGCGGAGTCGGTCTCATCATCATCGGCAGCCAGGTTCCCAAGTTCCTCGGCGCGTCGGCGGGCGCCAGCCTGATCGATGCGCTGAAAACCCCTGCGACATGGATGTGGCAGAGCATCGTGGTCGGCATCATCGTTATTGCGGCGATGCTGTTGACGCCTCGCCTGACCCGCACCATTCCCGCCACCATCCTGGCGTTGCTGGCCGGTGTTGGCGGATACCTGCTGCTCGGAATCGCCGATCCCGCATTGATGAGTACCGATCACAATCCGCTGCTCGTCGGTGCTCTCGACCATGTCAACACCGGCCTGGCGGAGACGCTCCAGCAACGCTGGACCGCATTCAGCAGCCTTGGCCTGGCGGACTTCGAGCAGGTTCTCGCGCCGGCGCTGACCCTGGCGGCGCTGTTATCCATTGATACGCTGAAGACCTGCCTGGTCATCGACGCCATGACCAACTCGCATCACGACTCCAACCGCGAACTGGTGGGGCAGGGGTTGGGCAACATCGCTTCGTCGCTGATCGGTGGCGTCCCCGGCGCGGGAACCATGGGTGCTTCGCTGGTCAACATTTCCAGCGGCGGCCGCACCCGCCGCTCCGGCATGATCGCGGGTGGCCTGTCGCTGCTGGCCTTTCTGGTGCTAGCACCCCTGATCGCCTGGGTGCCGATCGCGGCCCTGGCCGCCATCCTGATCGTCATCGGTTTTCGCATGATCGACCGGCACAGCCTGGCCTATTTCTTCACCCCGGCGACGCGCCTGGATTTCATGGTGATCGTGGCGGTGATCCTGGTGGCGGTTTTCGGCAACCTGATCGCCGCATCCGGCGTCGGCGTTGCACTGGCGATCCTCCTGTTCATCCGCGAACAGACACGCAGTTCGGTGGTACGTAATCGCATCGAGGGCCGGGAGATCTTCTCGCGCCATGCCCGCACTCCGAAGGAACTGGAAAAAGCCGAGCAGGCGCGCGATGACGTGGTGGTTTTCGAATTGCAGGGCAGCCTGTTTTTTGGCACCGCCAATCAATTGCACATGGCGCTTGAACCGGAAACCGCCACCCGCAAGTACGTCATCCTCAGCATGCGCCGCGTCCAGTCGCTCGACATCACCGCCACCCACGTGCTCGAACAGATCAAGGACCAGCTTGAAGAGCGTGGTGCCTACCTGGTGTTTTGCGATATACCCAAGGGCCTGCCCAGTGGCCTCAAGATGAAGCGTTTCCTCAAGGACACGGGCGTGGTGCGGCCGACCAACCGGGCATTCGCCTTCCGCCAGCTCGATGAAGCGCTCGAATGGGTCGAGGCACGCTCAATGGAGGAGGCCTGTGCCGAACAGCCGGCGCCGCCGGCACTGGAATTGCGCGACATGCCGATCTTCGCCGCCCATCCGGACGAAGCCCAGGCAGCGCTGGAGGATGCGATGACAATCCGGTTTGTCAAAGCGGGGAAGAAAGTGTTCAAGGCCGGTGCCGGCGGGGAGGAGCTGTTCATCGTCCGGCGCGGCACGGTCAAGCTCACCCTGCCGATCCACAAGAAGGAAAGCTACCATCTGGCCACCTGCGAACCCGGCGAAATCATCGGCGGCATGGGGTTTCTCGATGCCACCGGCCACACCGCGGACGCGCTGGCGTTGACCGATGTCGAGGTCTATGTGCTCACCCGCGAGCGTTTCATGGCCCTGAGCGCGGAACACCAGGCCATCGCCTTTACTCTCGTCGAAAATATCGCTCACAACCTTGCCAGCCGGCTGCGCGTGGCCGCCGCGGAAATCGCCGCCTTGCGCGGCTAGGGCATCGCCTGGCAAAACCCTGTGCATGGTTTGTCCGTAGCCGAATATAATGAACCCGCTTTGTTATGCGGGGTGCCGTAGGCATGGGACAGATATCCGTCGAGTTGGGCAAGCGCTTGAACAGTGCGGTCGAAAGCATGCCCGCCTTTCCCAAGAGCGTGCAGCGCATTCTCGAGCTGACTCGCGATATCAATTGCCGCCCAAAGGATCTGGTCGGCGTGATCGAAAAAGATCCGGTCATCACCATCAAGGTCCTCAAGATCATCAATTCGGCATACTACGGCCTGCCGAACAAGATCACCTCGATCAACCAGTCGGCAGTCTATCTCGGCGTCAACACCCTCAAGAACCTTGCCCTGTCCTTTTCAACGATCGGCATATTGCCCAAGAAGAACGAGGCCAATTTCGATATCCAGCACTATCTGGTCTCTTCGCTCGTTACAGCCAATCTGGTTCGCGCGATCGGAGCCAAGTTCGCAGCCGGCGAAGTCGATCCGACCGATTGTTATATCGCCGGCCTGCTGCATGACTTCGGCAAGGTTGTGTTTGCCCAGTGCATGCCCGAGGAATTCAACCAGGCGCTGGCGCTGTCGGCCAGCGACGATTTGCCGCTGCACAAGGCCGAGGAGAAGGTCATCGGTGCCGATCACACCCTGGTTGGGGCGATGCTGGCGAAGCGCTGGCAGTTCCCGGCCTCGCTGGCCGATTGCATCGCCGGACATCACGGACCGAAATACGAGACGCCGTTGGCCGAATGCCTGCTGGTCGCCGACCTTATCGCCGAGCGGCTGGGCTACGACTCGAACGGCAAAATCAGCGCCGGTGGGGTCGAGCATTATTTGCCCAAGCGTTTCGGCGGCGATCTGGATGCGACCATGGCCGAGCTGGGGGACACCAGCAAGATGATCGCGGAAGCCAAGATGTTCTCCCAGAGCGAGGGCTGAGATGAAGTTCAAATTCTGGGGCGTGCGCGGCTCGATTCCCGCACCCGGACCGCACACTGCGCGCTATGGCGGCAACACCACTTGTATCGAGGTGCGTAGCGACAACGGCACACTGATCATCCTGGATGGCGGCACCGGCATCTTCGCCCTGGCCCAATCCCTGCTGCGTGAACTGCCGGTCAGCGCCAATATTTTCATAACCCACAGCCACTGGGATCACATTCACGGCCTGCCGTTTTTCATTCCCTTGTTCATCCCCGGCAACACGGTGCGCCTGCATGGGGCGATGGATCCGGTCACCGGTAGCGGGGTAGAGCAGGTCATGGCGGTGCAACTGCAATACAGCTATTTCCCCGTGCGCGAGGCGGAGATGAAAGCGGCCATTGAATATAAGTCACTGGCCATCGGCCAGTCACTGGAGGTCGGCGACGTCACCGTCACCTCCACCCTGCTGAATCATCCGGTCATCGATTTCGGCTACCGCATCGAGTGCAACGGCAAGTCGCTGTTCTTCACCGGCGACCACGAGCCTTATTACAACATTTACGATCGGGAAGATGCGGACTACGCCGAGTACCAAGCCTTGATCGAGGAGAAGCAGTCTTCAGTCGACCAGGCGATGCGCGGCGTCGATGCCTTGATTGTCGACTCCTCGTATACCCGCGAGGAATACCCGGCCAAGAAAGGCTGGGGGCACGGCTATTTCGACGCCTCGATCGAAATGGCCCTGCGTGTAGGCGCCAAACGCCTGTATTGCACGCACCACGAACCGACACGCGGCGACGAGGAACTCGAAGCGGTATTCGCCACCGTCATGGAAAGGCATGCATCGCGGCTGGGCGAGCTACAGGTTCATCTGGCGCGCGAGGGTCTCGAGGTCGATCTGTAGCCGGTTCCAAGATGCGCTTGATCTCCGGCAGGCAGGCTCCGCAGCCGGTGCCGCATTTCAGGCCGGCCTGAAGCCGAAGCAAGGTATCGGCGCCGGCGGCGACGGCGGTGGCGATCTGGGCAGCGTCGACATCATGGCAATTGCAGATAATCCGACCGCGCGGCGGCAACGCCAGCGGCACCGTGGCGAGCGGCGCGAACAGCCAGCGCCGCAGCGGCTCGGCCGCCTGATCGGCGAGCATGACGCCACGCAGCCAAGCACCCGCGGCGGTTTCCCCGAACAGCGCTATCCCGCGCAGGCGATCATCCTCGATGAGGGCACGTTTGTGGATGTCGCGGCGCGCGTCGTCGTAATCCAAGGGCACCGAGGCCAGGCCGGCCGCATTGAGGAGGGCGGCGAGCCGTTGCGGCGGTGGCGCCGTGGCGGCCGCCAGGTGCAGCGTCAACAACGGTGCGTCGCGCCCCGCCAGGCTCAGGCTGGCGTAGTCGAAGTGCGTCAGGTAAGGCGCCAGCGCGGCGTCCCAGCGTATCGCTTGTTCTCCATCGCCGGCACTGGCCTGGCGCAGCAACAGGCCGCGCCAGGGCAGCTCGGCACGGCTCACGGCGACAGCGGCGTGCTTCAGTTCCGGCTGTTTCGAATGCGGATCGGTCGCTGCCGCGATCAGTTCATTGACGCCGGCATGGGAGAGGCGACGGCCTCCCCAGTGCATCGGCACGAAAACATGCCCCGGCTTCAAAGTGCTGTCGCGGAGCAAGGGCAGGACGATGGCGCCGCGCCGGCTCGTAAGCCGCACCAGTTCGCCGGCATTGAAATTTCCCCGTTCGATGTCGGCGGGATGCATGCCGACGCCGGGCAGCTCGGCGTGATTCATCAATTGGGCCAGTTTGCCGGTGCGGCTCATGCCATGCCACTGGTCGCGCAGGCGGCCGCTGTTGAGATGCAGCGGGTGGCGCGCATCGGTGGCCTCGGCGGTGGCGGCGAGGCTGATCGGAATGAAGTGGGCACGGCCGTCCGCGGTAGCGTAACGGTGGTCGGTGTACAGTCGGTCCAGTCCTGTCGCCGAACCGGATGGCAGCGGCCACTGCTGCGGGCCGGCGGTTTCCAGCAGGGCATAACTTAAGCCACCGATGTCGAGATCGCGGCCGACGGTGGTGGCGACATGCTCGCGGAAGACTTCCTCGGCCGAGGCGAAATCGAACAGGCGCGGCGCATCGCGGCCGGCCGGTCCATCGAGTTGCCGGCCCAGTTGCAGGGCGAAGTCGCGGGCGATGGCCCAGTCGGCGCGCGCCTCGCCGGGCGGCGCGAGTGCTGCGAGGACCCGTGAGATGCGCCGCTCGGAATTGGTCACCGTGCCTTCCTTCTCGCCCCAGGTCGCCGCCGGCAACAGCAGATCGGCGTAGGCGCAGGTCTCGGTATCGCGGTAGGCTTCCTGCACCACGACGAACTCGGCGGCGCTCAACGCCTCGCGCACCCTGGCCTGGTCGGGCAGGGATTGCGCCGGGTTGGTGCAGACTATCCAGATCGCCCTGATGCCGCCGGCGCGCACGGCCTCGAACATGTCGACCGCAGTCTTGCCGGGCGCTGCCGGCAGGGCCGGAATACCCCACAGCTTGGCCATTTCGGCGCGGTGCAGCGGATCCTCGGGATCGCGATGGCCGTTCAGCAGATTGGCCATGGCGCCGACTTCGCGCCCGCCCATGGCATTGGGCTGCCCGGTCAGTGAGAAAGGTCCGGCGCCAGGCTTGCCGATGTGACCGGTGGCTAGATGCAGGTGGATCAGCGCGGCGCCATTGTCGGCGCCGTGCTGCGACTGATTGAGGCCCTGGCACCACAGCGACAGCGCCGCGCCGGCCTGGGCGAACCAGCGCGCGGCCGTGACGATGTCTTGCGCCGGCACGCCACAGGTCTGCGCCGCCACGGCCGGCGTCATCTCGCGCACGGCATTGCGCGCCAGATCGAAGTCCGTCGTGTGTGCGGCGATGAAGCGGCCGTCAACGAGTCCTTCCCAGATCAGCACATGCAGCATCGCGCCGAAGAGCACGCTGTCGGTGCCGGGTTCGATCTGTAGGTGCAGATCGGCGGCCGCTGCGGTGTCGGTGGCGCGCGGATCGATGACGATCAGCTTGAGGTCGGGACGCGCCGCCTTGGCGTCGAGGATGCGGCGAAAGGCGATCGGATGGGCAAAGGCGGTATTCGAGCCGGCGATCAGCATGCAATCGGCAAGTTCCAAATCGGCGTAGCAGGCCGGTGGCGCATCGGCGCCCAAGGTGCGCTTGTAGGCCGAGACCGCCGAGGACATGCATAGGCGCGAGTTGGAGTCGATGTTGTTGGTGCCCACCAGGGCTCGCGCCAGCTTGTTGAAGACATAGTAGTCCTCGGTCAGCAACTGGCCGGAAACATAGAAGGCGACGGCATCCGGGCCGTGCGCGCGGATGATCTCGGCGAAACGTCCGGCGGCGTATTCCAGTGCCTGATCCCAGGCTATGCGCTGACGCGGCTGCTCACGTTGGAGGCGCAGTTCGGGGTAAAGCGCCCGGGTGGCTTCCACCGTGGTCTTATGCAGCGTCGTTCCCTTGCTGCACAAGCGGCCGAAGTTGGCCGGGTGTTCGGCGTCGCCGCGGACGCCGGTAATGCGCTGACCATCGTATTCGATCACCACTCCACAGCCGACGCCGCAGTAGCAGCAGGTGGAGCGAACAGAAGCCATGGCGTCAGTTACACGATGCGCAGCAGCACGCTGCCGCTATCCAGGCGCGCTTCGTGGCGCTTCACGCAGCCGTGGTCCGGCGCGACGGCGTTGCCGCCCTCGAACTCGATCAGCCAGCCGTGCATCGGGCAGGTCACCCGCCCGCCGCTGACGATACCTTGCGAGAGTGGCCCGCCTTTGTGCGGACAGCGGTCGTCTAGCGCGAAGACACGGTCGTCGGCGGTGCGGAACAAGGCGATGTCGCCCTGCGCGGTCTTCACCACGCGGCTGCCCTGGGGCGGAATGTCGTCGATGTTGCAGATGGTTTTCCAGTCGTTCATGGCATTCTCAGGCCGTCAAGGTTTCGAATTCGCGCTTGGCCGGCCCGCCGACGCGCTCCGCCCACGGGTCGGGGGCGTCCTGTAGGGCATACAGCAGGCGGTCGAACAGCGCGCACCGGCCGGCGACGTCATCGACGATGCGCTGCTTGACGTAATCGAGGCCGACGCGGTTGACGTAGTGCACGGTGCGTTCCAGGTAGTAGCCTTCCTCGCGATAGAGTTGCAGGAAGGCGCCGCTGACTTCCTTGACCTCTTCGTTGCTGCCGACCTTGCAGAGGAATTGGGCGACCTCGGTCTTGATGCCGCCGTTGCCGGCGATGTGGATTTCCCAGCCGGAATCCACGCCGATGATGCCGACGTCCTTGATGCCGGCCTCGGCACAATTGCGCGGACAACCGCTGACCGCCAGCTTTACCTTGTGCGGCGACCACATGGCGAAGAGCATTTTCTCCAGCGTCACGCCCAAGGTCATCGATTGCTGCGTGCCGAAGCGGCAATGTTCGCTGCCGACGCAGGTCTTGACGGTGCGGATGCTCTTGCCGTAGGCGTGGCCCGAGGGCATGCCGAGATCCTGCCAGACCGCCGGCAGGTCTTCCTTCTTGATGCCGAGCAGGTCGATGCGCTGGCCGCCGGTGACCTTCAGCGTCGGCACTTTATATTTCTCGGCGACATTGGCGATGCGCCGCAGTTCGTCCGGCGTGGTGAGCCCGCCCCACATCCGCGGCACCACGGAGAATGTGCCGTCCTTCTGGATGTTGGCGTGGGCGCGTTCATTGATGAAGCGCGATTGCGGATCGTCCTGGGCCTCATGCGGCCAAGTTGAAATCAGGTAGTAATTGAGCGCCGGCCGGCAGGTGGCGCAGCCGTTGGGGGTGCGCCATTCGAGGAAATGCAGGGTGTCGGGTATGGTCAGGAGCTTGCGCTCGCGGATGGCTTTGCGCACCGTGGCGTGGGTGTGGTCTGTGCAGCCGCACAGCGGTTTGTCGGCGACTGACGACGGCTTGTAGGCGCCGCCCAGGGTCGACGCCAGGATCTGTTCGACCAGGCCGGTGCAGGAGCCGCAGCTCGACGAGGCCTTGGTGTGTTTCCTCACCTCGTCGAGGGTGAACAAGCCCTGTTCGCGGATCGCCTTGACGATTTCGCCTTTGCAAACGCCGTTGCAGCCGCAGATCTGAGCCGTGTCGGGCAGCGCCGCGGCATTGTGGCCGCCGCCATGGCCGCCTTCGCCGAGGCCGCCGTGGCCGAGTGCGCTTTCGCCGAACATCAGGCGGTCGCGCAATTCACCGATCGGCGCCTCGTCCTTGATCAGGCGGAAATACCAGGAACCATCCGCCGTGTCGCCGACCAGCATGGCGCCGACCAGTTTGTCGCCGGAGACCACCAGCTTCTTGTAGACGCCGCCGGCGCGGTCGTGCAGCAGGATTTCCTCGGTGTCGCCGCCGCCCATGAACGAGCCGGCCGAGAACACGTCGATGCCGGTGACTTTGAGCTTGGTCGAAGTCGACGAGCCAACGTAGCGGGCGATGCCGAAGGTGGCGAGATGATTGGCGCACACCTTGGCCTGCTCGAACAAGGGTGCCACCAGGCCATACACCGTGCCGCGATGATTGACGCATTCGCCGACCGCATAGATGCGTGGGTCGTAGGTCTGCATGGTGTCGCTGACGACGATGCCTCGTTGGCAATGCAGCTTGGCCGACTCCGCGAGTCGCGTATTGGGCTTGATGCCGGCGGCCATGACCACCAGATCGGCGGCGATCTCGATGCCGTCCTTGAGGCGCAACGCGCCTACGCGACCATTTTTCTCGATCAACGCCTCGCTTTGTTTCGACAGCAGGAAGTTCAGGCCGCGCGCTTCCAACGAGGCCTGGAGCATGTCGGCGGCGGTCTTGTCGAGCTGACGCTCCATGATCCAGTCGGCGAGATGCACAACAGTCACGTTCATGCCGCGCAGCCGCAGGCCGTTGGCCGCCTCCAGGCCGAGCAGGCCGGCGCCGATAACCACGGCGTGCTTGTAACTGGCCGCCGCGGCTATCATCGCCTCGGTATCGGCAATGTCGCGATAGGCCACCACACCGGGCAGGTCGCTGCCTGGGATGGGCAGGATGAAAGGCGTCGAGCCGGTGGCCAGCAGCACGCGGTCGTACTCCGCCTCGGTGCCGTCGGCGGCGATCACCTTGCGGGCGACGCGGTCGATCTTGGTGACCGTCTTGCCGGCATGCAGCACGATGTGGTTGTCGCGATACCAGTCCAGGTCGTTGAGCACGATGTCGGCGAGGTTCATCTCGCCGGCTAGCACCGGCGACAGCAGGATGCGGTTGTAGTTGCCGTGCGGCTCGGCGCCGAACACGGTGACGTCATACAGGTCGGGGGCGAGCTTGAGTAGTTCCTCGACGGTGCGCATGCCCGCCATGCCGTTGCCGACCACCACCAACTTTTGCTTCTTCATGATGTGGCCTCTTCAGGCTGCCTGCTTGAGTTGCTTGTGATAGAGGAACTCAAGTATCGCTGCGCGGCACTCGGTGTAGACCGGGTCGTGCGCCAGGGCCAGTCGCTGGCGTGGGCGCGGCAGCCCGACCTCGAGGACTTCGCCGATCACCGCGGCAGGGCCGTTGGTGAGCATCACCACGCGGTCGGAGAGCAGCACCGCCTCGTCGACATCGTGGGTAACCATCACCGTGGTGGCGCCGGTTTCGGCGACGATACGCATCAACTCGTCCTGGAGATTGGCGCGGGTCAAGGCATCGAGCGCGCCAAAAGGCTCGTCCATCAGCAGGATCTTGGGCTGCATGGCCAGGGCGCGCGCGATGCCGACGCGCTGCTTCATACCGCCGGAAATTTCGTTGGGAAACTTGGTCAAGGCATGCGTCAGACCGACCAAGGCCAGTGCGTCCTCGGTGCGCCGTTTCAATTTCGACGCACCTTCCTTGCGGCCGAAGACCCGCTCGACACCCAGGTAGACGTTGTCGAAACAGGTCAGCCAAGGCAGCAGTGAGTGATTCTGGAATACCACCGCGCGTTCCGGCCCCGGTCCGCCGATCTCGCGGCCATCGCAGAGCAGCAGTCCGGCGGTAGGCAGGGTCAGCCCGGCGATCAGGTTGAGCAGGGTCGACTTGCCGCAGCCGGAGTGGCCGATCAGGGTGACGAACTCGCCTTCGCGGATGGTCAGGTCGATGTCGCGCAGCGCCGTATAGCGGCCCTGCTTGGTGTCGAAGGCCATGGCGGCGTTTTCGATCTGGAGGATCTTCTTGCTGCCCATGCTGGTGGTCATGATCTGTCTCCGTTCAAGCATTGTCGTGGGTGAAGCGCCGCGCGATCAGGATCAGCGCCTGTTCCAGGAGCAGGCCGACGATGCCGATGACGAAGATGGCGATGATGATGTGCTCGACCTTCAGGTTGTTCCATTCGTCCCACACCCAGAAGCCGATGCCGACGCCGCCGGTGAGCATCTCCGCGGCGACGATGACCAGCCAGGCGGTGCCGATGGACAGGCGGATGCCGGTGAGCATATAGGGCAGCACGGCGGGAAAGAGAATCTTGGTGAACACTTTCCACTCCGACAGATTGAGTACTCGCGCCACGTTCAAATAATCCTGGGGGATGCGTTGCACGCCTTGTGCGGTGTTGAGGATCATCGGCCAGATGGAGCATATGAAAATGGTCCAGGTCGCCGCCGGGTCGGCCTTGTGGAACACCAGCAGGCCGATCGGCAGCCAGGCCAGCGGCGATACCGGCCGCAACAGGCTGATCAGCGGGTTGAGCATGCCGGCGAGGAACTTGAAGCGGCCGATCATGAAGCCCGCCGGGATACCCACCAGCGCCGCGATGCCGAAGCCGACGGCGACGCGTTTCAGGGAGGACAGCACGTTCCAGCCTATGCCCTGGTCGTTGGGACCGTTGCGATAAAACGGATCGGCGAACAGCTTCTCAGCTGCCTCCCAGGTCTTCAACGGCCCCGGCAGGCTGCCGCCCTTCAGCGTCGCCAGATGCCAGAAGCCGACCAGCAGCAGGATGCCGAGTAGCACCGGCGCCAGTTCGCGCGCGACCTTCTGGAGCAACGGCCGCAAACGGCTGGGCACCGGCGTGGCGGCGGCGGCGGCAGGTGGCGGCGCCGCCGTTTGGCCGAGCGTTACGACCACTGCCGTCGGCAATTCTTGTTCTGTCCGCGTGGCCGCGGGAGGATTCAAAGCCAGGTCATCTACTGTGATCGCATGCATGGCATCCTCCTGTTTCATGTTCAGACTTTGACTTTGAATCCACCGGCGTATTTCTTCGGATCCTTGCCGTCCCACACCACGCCGTCGATCATTTTGTGGCTGCGTATCTCGCTTTTCGGCAGGCTGGCGCCGGCGGCGCTGGCACCCTGCTTGTAGAGATCGATGCGATTGACCTTCTTCGCCACCGCCAGGTAATCCGGATCGTCCTTGAGCAGCCCCCAGCGCTTGTGCTGCGTCAGGAACCACATGCCGTCGCTGAGATAGGGAAAGTTCACCGCGCCATCGTTGAAGAATTTCATGTGGTTCTTGTCGTCCCAGGTTTTGCCGATGCCGTTTTCGTAACGGCCCAGCATGCGGGCGACGATGACGTCGGTATCGGTGTTGACATACGACTTCTGGGCGATGGTCTCGGCGGTCTTCTGTTTGTTGCCCAGCGAGGCATCGATCCAGCGGCCGGCATCGAGGATCGCGGCGATCATGGCACGCGCCGTGTTCGGATTCTTCTGGGTAAATTCCGCGGTGGTGCCGAGCACCTTTTCCGGGTGATCCACCCAGATGTCCTGGGTGGTGACGGCGGTGAATCCGATCTTGTCGATGATGGCGCGGTTGCCCCAGGGCTCGCCGACGCAATAGCCGTCCATGTTGCCGACGCGCATATTGGCCACCATTTGCGGCGGCGGCACGGTAATGCTTTTGACGTCCTGGAGCGGGTGAATGTCGTTGGCCGCCAGCCAGTAGTACAGCCACATGGCGTGGGTGCCGGTGGGGAAGGTGTGGGCGAAGGTGTATTCGCGCTCTTTCCGGGCGATCAGCTTCTTCAGGCTGGCCCCATCGGTCGCGCCCTTGTCCCTGAGTTGGTTGGAAAGCGTGATGGCCTGGCCGTTGTGGTTGAGGTTCATCAGCACGTTCATGTCCCTCTTCGGCCCGCCGATGCCCATTTGCACGCCGTAGATCAGGCCGTAGAGGACGTGGGCGGCGTCGAGCTCGCCATTCACCAGCTTGTCGCGCACCGAGGCCCAGGAGGCTTCCTTGCTCGGAATGATCTTGATGCCGTATTTCTCGTCAAATTTGTTCACCGCCGCCATCACCACCGAGGCGCAATCGGTGAGCGGGATGAAGCCGATGCGGACTTCCTTCTTCTCCGGCGCATCGGAGCCGGCGGCCCAGGCGCCGCCGCCCGGCATCAGACCGGAGCCCGCCGCCAGCGCGGCGCCGCCGAGCAGCATCGAACGGCGGATGAATTCGCGGCGGCCAAGGTCGTTGTGATCACGAGTGTCGGGGGTGAAGTCGTTGTTGCCCATGCTGATTCTCCTGGCGCGGATAAAAAAAATGCGTCACGCATGCAACATCGCAATTCGCAATGTCGAACACGGACGCCTTTGTCTGCTGCCGGAACGTCTTTGCCCCGGCCACGAGGATGTATCAGCAATTTGGATGCCAGAGCTGTTGCGGCGCAACATACACTTTCTATTTGAATGACTTAGGCGTGGCGTTGGGCCGTGGCAGGATGAGGCGAGGCGCAACCGATGCGCCCTGTTGCGGTGCGATTTTTCAATAACTGCACAAGATGAGGGCGAAACTTAGAGAAGGAGCTTTGCCATGTCGACGACATCTTTCGCCGTTTGCGCCAGGGGCTGGCTGCGGTCCATGGCCAGGCGACGCAGGCTGGCATAGGCGGCTTCTTCATCGATGCCGCGGCTTTTCATCAGGATGCCCTTGGCCCGCTCGACCAGCTTGCGTTCGGATAGTTTTTGCGTCGCCGCGCTGAGCTCTTGCCGCAGCGCCTGGTGTGCCTCGAAGCGGGCGATGGCGACTTCGATCACCGGCTTGATGCGGCCCGGCTCCAGGCCATCGACGACATAGGCGGCGACACCCGCGCCGATGGCCTTGCGGATGGTCGCATCGTCGGAGGCCTGGGCGAATATCACCACCGGTCGCGGCATATCGCGATGCATCGCGGCGAGATGCTCCAGGGTGTCGCGCGATGGCGCCTCGGTATCGATCAGGATGATGTCCGGCCCGATGCGTGCCACTTCCGCGCTCAGGTCGGCGGACTCGGCCAGTACCGCCACCACCTGGTGCCCTGCTAATGCCAAGGCGGCGCAGATTTCTCCGGCGCGGCTGCGCGATTCATCGATGACCAGAATTTTCAACATGGCGGGGCGCATGCGATCTTCTAAGCAAGCATCACGCCAAAACCGGACGAACGGTAGTACGCGACTGCGGCTTTCCCTCGAAGCGACTGAAGCTTTCAGCCGAGTCGCGCCTGCCGGCGATAGAGTTCGGTTTCGGCTTCCAACCAGTCGCGGAATTGCGCGAGCACCGTGCTTTCGGCCTTGTGCTCGGGGTAGATGAAGAAATACGACTTTTCGCTGACATAAGTGTGCTTCACCGGCACCATCAACAGCCCCGAGTTCAGTTCGTCTTCGACCAGGAAGCGCGGGATCAGGGCAACGCCCATTTCGTGGATGGCCGCCTGGCTCAACATGGAGAACAATTCGTAGCGCGGCCCGGTCATGTCGCCTTCGATACTCAATCCCAGCGACTCGAACCATTGGCGCCAGGCATAGGGACGCGTGGATTGTTGCAGCAACGGGTAGCGGCGGATTTCTTCGGGCTTGAGTTTCCTGCGTGGCGCGATCAGCCGTGGGCTGCAAACCGGCACCAGTTCCTCTTTCATCAGCGGACGCGCCTCGGTACCCGGCCAACTGGCATCGCCGAAATAGATGGCGGCGTCGAAGTGGGTTTCATCGAACAGGAACGGGCGGGTGCTGGTGTTGAGATTGATGGTGATGTCGGGATAGGTGCGTTGAAAGCCGGCCAACCGGGGCAGCAGCCAGCGCGTGGCGAAGGTCGGCACCGTCGCCAGCTCCAGGGTGCCGCCGAGACCGCGCCGCGCCATCAGTTCCAGGGTGTCGCGCTCCACCGCGTCGAGCCGCAGCGACACCTGGCGGCTGTATGTCTGGCCGGCTTCGGTGAGGGACACGCCGCGCTTGGAGCGGAGAAACAGCTTGACGCCGAGAAAGTCTTCGAGCCCGGCGATCTGGCGGCAGATGGCGCTCTGCGTCAATGCCAGCTCGCGCGCGGCCTTGGTGAAGCTGGCATGGCGTGCGGCGGCCTCGAAGGCCGTCAAGGCCCAGGTGTTGGGAATCTTTCTGCGCATGGCTGGGGCTCCGGCTACGGTGATGAGGCATTGTAGACGCCGCTGGCCGTGGTTGTGCGCAAAACGCACAAGCTCATACCAATTATTCGTTTGCCGCTCGGCGTTCCGGCTCCTATCATCCTTCCGGAACGCTTCGGCTTTGCCGCGGCATAAACGGAGATAGGCATGAAGGCAGACGTAAACAAGGCCACGTTCAACTGGAGTGATCCGCTGTTGCTGGAGCAGCAACTCAGCGACGAAGAGCGGATGGTCCGCCAGACGGCCGAGCGTTACTGCCAGGACCGCCTGGCGCCGCGGGTGCTGGAGGCTTTCCGCCACGAGCGCAGCGACCCGGCGATTTTCCGCGAAATGGGCGAACTCGGTCTGCTCGGCGCGACCATCCCGGCGGAATATGGCGGGGCCGGACTCAATTATGTCTGCTATGGCCTGATCGCCCGTGAAGTCGAGCGCGTCGACTCGGGCTACCGCTCGATGATGAGTGTGCAATCCTCGCTGGTGATGCTGCCGATCTACAAGTTCGGTTCGGAGCCACAGCGCAAGAAGTACCTGCCCCGGTTGGCGAGCGGTGAACTGATCGGCTGCTTCGGCCTGACCGAGCCGAATCATGGCTCCGATCCGGGCAGCATGATCACCCGCGCGAAAGCGGTGTCCGGCGGTTACACCTTGTCCGGCGCCAAGATGTGGATCACCAACAGCCCGATTGCCGATATCTTCGTGGTCTGGGCCAAGACGGAAGACGACGTGATCCGCGGCTTCATCCTTGAGAAGGGCATGCCAGGGCTCTCGGCGCCGGCGATCCACGGCAAGGTCGGCCTGCGTGCCTCGATCACCGGCGAGATCGTCATGGACGAGGTATTCGTCCCGGAAGAAAATCTTCTGCCCGGCGTAACCGGACTCAAGGGACCGTTCACCGCGCTGGATTCGGCGCGCTTCGGCATCGCCTGGGGCGCCCTCGGCGCCGCCGAATCCTGCTGGCATGCCGCGCTCCAGTATGTGCTGGATCGCAAGCAGTTCGGCCGGCCGCTGGCCGCCAATCAACTGATCCAGAAGAAACTCGCCGACATGCAGACCGAAATCACCCTGGGCCTGCAAGGCTGTTTACGACTGGGGCGGATGAAGGAAGAGGGCACGGCCGCGGTCGAGATCACCTCGATCATGAAACGCAATTCTTGCGGCAAGGCGCTCGACGTCGCCCGGCTGGCGCGCGACATGCTGGGCGGCAACGGCATGTCCGATGAATTCGGCGTGATCCGGCACTTGGTCAACCTGGAAGTGGTGAACACTTATGAGGGCACCCACGACATCCACGCCTTGATTCTGGGCAGGGCGCAAACGGGTATCGCCGCCTTCAACTGAGGCAAACTGGAATAGAATCGTTGCAACCGGATGCTAGCACCGGTTCCCAAGCAGGTCGATTGAAAAAGGAGAATTCTGATGGCTGTCGAAGTGACCGCGCCCATGTCGGGCAAGATAATCGCCGTGTTGTGCAAAGTCGGAGACCAGGTCCAGTGCGAAGATGAACTGATGGTCCTGGAAGCACTGAAAATGGAAAACCCGATATTCGCTCCCTCCGACGGCAAGGTATCGGAGATCAGGACCTCCCTCGGCGCCACGGTCGAGTCCAACCAGGTATTGTTGATCATCGATTAGTGCCCGATCCTGGGGAGCTGGCATCCGCGCGCGCGCAAGCCAGGTCCGCCAGCCGGATCGTGGTGAGCGGGACGACGGAATTGCGGAGGAGAGGAAATTGGAAGACTTCTTGGGCTCGGTCAAGCTGATGCTGGTGGTCTACGCGCTGGCGGCGTTGATCTCCATGGGGGTGGCGTGGATGATCAAACTGGTGCATGCCGGCATCCGCCGGCAAAGCGCCGCCGGAGAGCCGGCGAACGCGACCGCCAAGCCGGCGGACGTCCCCTCGGGAAAGGCCTCCTGACATGCCCGAGATCGATATTCTGTATATTTTCCAGGGCATCGCCACGATGGTGGCATCCGATCCTGCCATCGTCGTGGCGAGGATCGTATTGATCCTCCTGGGCATCGCCTTTGTCTATCTGGGCGCCAAAGGAACGCTGGAGCCGCTGATCATGATCCCCATGGGCATGGGGATGTCCTCGGTGAATGCCGCCGTTCTCTATCTGTCACCAACGGTGATGGGGACGATTTTCCTCGATCCCATGGCGAGCGAGCCGGCCCAGCTCATGGATGTATTGCAGATCAACTTTC
>JBAYJH010000065.1:0-18524 GCA_041665185.1 Sterolibacterium sp. | reverse complement strand
ATCGGCACGCGTTTCAAGCTTGCCGTCCACCGCCGCCTGGGACAACATGTTCGCGTCGACCACCAGGGCGTTGACGGCATCGATACAGGTGTTGAGGTTGTTCTTGAGGATGTTGAAGTCGCCGTTGTAGGCATCGCTGATCTTCGGCGGGATGTCGCCCTTGGCAATGCGGTCGACATAGCCGGCGGCCACGTTGAGCGGACCGATCACGGCATCCAGAGTCTGGTTCACGCCTTCGATGATCTTGCGGAAGTCGCCCTGATGCCTGGCCACGTCGGCGCGAGTGCCGAGCCTCCCCTCCACGGCGGCCGAGGAAAGCATCCTGGCATCGGCGATCAGCGCATTGACGGCATCGATGCAGGTGTTGAGGTTGTTCTTGAGGATGTTGAAGTCGCCGTTGTAGTTGTCGGTGATCTTGGCCGGAATGTCGCCCTTGGAGATGCGGTCGACGTAGCCGGCAGCTACGTTCAGCGGGCCGATCACCGCATCCAGGGTTTGATTCACGCCGGCGACGATCTTCTGGAAGTCGCCTTGGTGTTTGCTTGCATCGGCGCGCGTCGCCAGCTTGCCTTCCACCGCGGCAACCGACAGCAGCTTGGCATCCGTGACCAGGGCCTGGATCGCGGCCGTCATGCGCTGCATCGAGGCCTTGAGTTGCCCGGTTTCATCCTTGGAATCCGCCTCAATCTTGACCGTCAGGTCGCCCGCGGCGATGGCGTTGGCGGCGTTTACCGCCACGGCCAGCGGCCGGGTGATGGCGCGCCCGATCAGCCAGGAGGCAAGGACGCCTAAGGCCAGGATCGCCACGCTCAAGACAACGATCCATTGTGACGCCGTGGCGACGACCGCGCGTATGCCGGATGCGGCCTCCCGGGTGCGCTTGGCATTGATTTCGAGAAGGCCGACGAAGCCGTCGTTCAACACCTTGTCGGCGCCCTTGATCGCCAGATCGATCTGGTTGGAAGTTTGGCGCTCGGCGGCGAGGCGTTGTGCCTCCTCGATCGCCTTGCGATAACCATTGACGCCCTCCGCAATCTGGAGCAGCAGCTTGTCCTCGTCGGCGTTGACTTCCCCTGCCTTGCGGTAGTCGCTGACGGCGCGGTCGATGTTGGTCATCGCACCGCCAAATTTGTTGGCGTAGTCGCCGCCGCGCAGGACGAAGTTCTTGAAGTAGTGAATGCCGTCCTGGAGGCCCTGCAATCCCTTGGTCGCGGCGTCGCGCTTCTTCAGGGTCACCGTTTCGAAGCCGTCCCATACGCCGCCGATGGTGCGTACCTGCCAGAAGGAGGCGGAACCAAGGGCGATGGCGAGCAGGATGACGGCGCCGAAGCCCGCGGCAAGCTTGAAACTGACTCTAAGATTGGTCCACATGATCGATTCTCCTGTTCTTTCGTTGCTTATTCCGCGAGGGCATAGGTTGTGGCCTTGGCGTTGCGGCGGACTTCCCTGCCGGCGACGCGGCGCACCAGTCCCGGTACGTCGAGGATCAGGGCGACGTTGCCGCTGCCGAGGATGGTGAAGCCGCTGATGCCGTCGATGCCGTTGAATACCTCGCCCAGCGGGCGAATCACGGTCTGGAACTCGCCCATCAGGTTGTCCACCACCAGCCCGGCACGACGGCCGGCATACTGCACCACGACCACGTTCTCCCGCTGGACGGGATGCAACAGGAAGGCCAGTTCCGGATCTCTCGCCAGGGCTGCCGCTCCTTCCGCGGTAAGAATGGCGGTTGCCGATCCGCCGCGCCGCAGCATCTCGCCGCAGTCAAAAGATTCCCCGTCCTCGGTGTCGGCCAGCGCCGGTGCCGGATCGGGGATTCCGAAGAGTTGCTTGAGACGGATGTAAGGCAGCACCTCGCCGCGCAGGTTCAGGTGATCCCGGCCCTGCGAGGCCGCGGTCTCCGCCGGTGACAACTCCACGCATTCGACCACCATGTCGAGAGGCACCACGAACGCCGAGCCGCTCACCCCCACCAGGAAGCCATCGATGATGGCCAGCGTCAGCGGCAGGCGGATGCGCATCGTCGTGCCCACGCCTTCTGTGCTGTCGATCTCCACAGTCCCGCGCAGCGCGGCGATGTTGCGTCTGACCACATCCATGCCGACGCCGCGGCCGGAGAGGTTGCTGACCTGCTCGACCGTGGAGAACCCCGCCTCGAAGATCAGGTTGTAAATTTCAGGATCGGATATCGGTTGATCGTCCTTGACCAGGCCGCGCTCGACGGCCTTCTTCAGGATGCGCTCGCGGCTGAGGCCGCCCCCATCGTCCGCGACCTCGATGACGATGCTGCCCGAATCGTGATAGGCATTCAGCCGGACCGTGCCATGGGCCGGCTTGCCGCGCGCCAGGCGAACCTCGGTCGGCTCGATGCCGTGGTCCATGGAGTTGCGCACCAGGTGGGTGAGCGGATCGCCGATCTTTTCCACCACGGTCTTGTCCAGATCGGTATCGGCGCCGCTGATCTCCAGGCGTATGTCCTTGCCCAGTTCCGCGCTGACGTCACGCACCACGCGTTGGAACCGGTTGAAGGTGGCGCCAATCTCCACCATGCGCAGGGTCAGGGCGGAATCGCGCACTTCCTCCACCAAGCGGGACAGCCGGGCCGCGGCTTCCAGCAGTTCCGGTAGCGCCGCGCGCTGGGCGATCAGGCTGGCGCCGGCACTGGCAATGATGAGTTCGCCGATGAGGTTGATGTGCTGGTCGAGCTTCTCCGCATTGACGCGGATCAACCCGGATTCGGCGCTCCGCTGTTCTTTGACCTTTTGCTGCTTCACCAGCGCCGCTTCCACCACCCGCGGCTGAACCATCTTCTGATCCACCAGTACCTCGCCGATCGGGCGGGGTGCCTCGTCCTGCTTGGCGGTCTGGCTGGTCAAGGCCGCATCGAGCTCCTTTTGGGTCAGCGTGCCGGCTCGTACCAGGATTTCACCCAGGCGCAATTCATCCTGCGGCAGCTCGTCGATCAGCCGCAAGTATTCGGAAATCCTGCTATGCGGCGGCAGGATGCAGATGCGGGCATCGTCGCGGACGAATTCGAAGGCCCCTTCTATCGTGGCTTTGTCGGCGTCGGTCTGGAAGACGATTTCGAAACCCAAGTAGTTGACTTCCGGATCCAGCTTCGACAACGGCGGTACGGCATTCACCAGGGTGACGATATGCACAATCTTGCCGAAGGTGGTCAGATAACGGATGAAAGACAAGGGATCCATGCCGTTCTTCAGCACATCCGCGCCGAAGCGCAAGGAAATATGCCAGTTATCGGTGGCGACGCCGTCGCTTGCGTCGCTCGCTTGCGTCTCGACCTGCCCATCCTGGGTCACCGGAACCGGCGGCTGGGCAGTGGCCGGCGACGTCTGGCCGAGGACCGCGCGAAGCTTGGCCACCAGTTCGGCGCTGGCGCGGTGCGTATCCGCGTCCGGTTCCGCGCCGTCGGCGATGTGGGCGATCAAGACGCCCAGGTGGTCACGGACCCCCAGCAGGGTGGCCACCAGGTCGGAGGTGATCCTCAGCTTGCCGCTGCGCACCAGATCCAGCACGCTTTCCGCGACATGGGTGAATTCGACGACATGGTCGAAACCAAACAGGCCGGCGGAACCCTTGATGGTGTGAGCGGCGCGGAAGATGGCATTGATGGTGTCCGCATCCTCGGGCTCTTGCTCGACGCGCAGCAGCGCGTCTTCCATGTGCTCGAGCAGTTCGCGGGCTTCGATGATGAAGGTGTGGAGGGCGTCGTCCAGGTTCATGGTAATTCCTTGTCACGGCCGGGAATGGATCAGCAGCGGATCGCCGAGATGACCGGCGAGGTCGCAGAGCTCGAGAATGTCGAAGACCGCCGGGCTGTGGTCGGTAAAGCGCAGCAGGGTGTTGCGGCTTGCCGCCTCGCGCTTGGCGGCGACCATCAACTGGATGCCGGCGCTGTCGATCTCGCTGACCTCGGATAAGTTGACTTCCACTTCGTTGCCGGCTTCCAGGGCGTCGAGCAGGCGCTGCCTTTGTTCGGCCGCATTGAAAATGTTCAGGTCGCCGAGAATGTCGATGCGGGTGACTGTCTTTTTCTTTCTCATCATGGCTCCCTCAAGGCAGGACCAACTTGGATACCGCCGTCAGCATCTGGGCCGGCTGGAAGGGCTTGACCACCCAGGCTTTGGCGCCGGCGGCCTGGCCTTCCTGCTTCTTGTTATCGCCGGCCTCGGTGGTGAGCATGATCACCGGGGTGAACTTGTAATCCGGCAAGAGCTTGGCCGCCTTGACGAAGGAAATGCCGTCCATGTTCGGCATGTTGACGTCGCTGACGATGAGGTGCAGCTTGCGACCATCGAGCTTGGCCAGGGCATCCTTGCCGTCGCAGGCTTCGACGACGTCATAACCAGCCCCCTTGAGGGCAATGCTCACCACCTGCCGCAGCGAGGCGGAGTCGTCTACGATCATGATGTTCTTTGTCATGGCAGGTCTCCTTGGGTTCAGAAGAAAGTGATTTCCGTCGCCGCCGCCGCGGGCGACGTACCGCCGTTGTGCACCACATGCTGTTCCGGTACGGTATAGGTGTGAGATAGCTCATCGAGCCAGGCGCTGGCGTCGATCGCTGCGGGGCTACCGCCCGCATCCCGTTGCCGCTCCTGGTCGGCGATGCGTTCCTTCAGTTTGGCCATGTCGTTGCCGACGTGGCTCAACACCTGGCTGACCCGATCCTGGAACTGGAGCGCCACCAGGACTTCGGAAATCTCCTCACCGATCGACTGGGTTTCCTGGCGCAGCACCGTCGAAGCGTCCGTCAGACTGGCCATCGCCGTGTGCACGCTGCCAACTACGTGTTTGATCACCTTTTCTGAATTGACGATCATTTCCTCGTCTTGCTGGGCATACTGGCGGGAGATCTTCAGAGTGCTGCCGATCGCCTGGTTGACGGTTTCCACGGTCTCGTCGATTTTCTTGCCGGTTTCGCCGGAAAGCGTGGAAAGTTTCCGCACTTCGTCGGCGACAACGGCGAAACCACGCCCCGCTTCACCGACGCGGGCCGCTTCGATGGCGGCGTTGAGGGCCAACAGGTTGGTCTGCTTGGCGATATCCCCCACATCCCTGGCCATGCGCTTGAGCCTTTCGGTCAGCGTCGACAGGGAGGTCACTTCGCCGAGCATGGTCTCCTGCATGGCCAGGGCAGAACGCAAGGTCGCTATGATGGAATTCAGCTCCACCTCGTTTTCGCCCAGCGCGGCAATCAGTCCATCACCGCTCTCTCCCTGGGATGAGGCGAGGGTGACGCCAATGCGCTGGTTGATGTTGGCAAAACGGTTCGCCAGGGCGGTGATGGAACCTTCGGTGTGCGTGCGGGCCATGTCGATCTGCCCGGCCCAGACCGGCAGCACCCCGCTGCATAGCCGGTCCAGGCCGCCGATGCAGGATGCCTTGCGATCGCAAAAGCCCAGCTTCAGTTCCCGCTGCGCTTCCTGCCGGGCCTGATCCAGCAATACCTTCAGACGGGAAGTGGCGAAGAATGCCAGCGCACTGCCCGACAAAACGATGAATCCGGCCAATCCCGCCGCCGTGAACCTTTCTTCGCCCACAGCCATGACACAGGCGGCACTGATCACGGCGAGCACAATCACCGGCATGCTCACCCACATCAGCGGACTGCCAGGGACCTGCGGCGGCCCCTCCGCATCCTTCGGCCCGGCTCGCCAGACCCGCCCAGGCATCTCCCCTGCCATACCGAGAGTCATGTTCATGTTTGCCCCTGCCAGCAATAATTTGCGGGTCGCGGGTCGGGCCGAAAGCCGGCAGGACTTGCCCGGTCATCGCCGCAGGCTGCGGAAACGAGCACGCATTCTCCCCGCCAGCTGCAATTCAGATCGATACGTTCGCAACTGCCGCCGGTGCCAAAGCAACCAGCGTTGCCTTCCGCTTGCTGTATGGCCCGGATCAGGGCGGCACGGCTCAACGAATGATCGAAGACACAATGCAGCTTCGCAAATTTGAGCAAATATTCGCCGTTCACAAGTTGCTTTGGCATGACGACTCCCCTGAAAGTGACCTCGGATGCATTTCCGCTACGCTGTCAAGTAAGAGAATTTCGGTGCGTTCGACCTTTCGCCCGCCCCAGTGGCGTCCATCGAGCACGTCCGTGGAACGCGGGTGAAGGCAAGGTGCTTCGCCCCGGCACCTGGTGCACGGCGACAGGCCGGTGCGGCCCAGTTTCAGGCAGCGGAATGCGTCTGGCGAGGACTGGTCGCACTCGCGCCGGCCGCCCTTGGCGATGCGGTCGACTTTCAATAGTTGTAGAAAACGCGCGGCGGTCGGCAAGGCGTCGAACAGCGTCAGCAAGCCATCCAAGCCACATAGCCAGCGCTGATCGACTGTCACCCCGTAGCAGGAACGATGTTCGCCGAATTCGATCGCGTGCAGCGCCGCAATCCCGCCATGCCATCTTGTGGCGACCGCCAGTTCCAGCCAGCCGATGACGAGTTTGTCGTTAGTCTGGTGCATTGCAATCTCCGCTCGCCGTGCTCCTGCCGTCGCCGGCAGGTTCGCGTGCCGGCCGCACGATGAGTATCATTCCTTCACGAGCCGTGCCGCTGACACGGTTGAAAAAGAGTATGGTGGGAAAACGTTCTCCGTCTTGAGTCACGCCCTGGAAAGGGTGACCCACGCGGCAAAGGAAACGCAGGCGGGGATTGATGTGGCCGTCCTGCATCAACTCCAAAGCCGCCAGTTGCGGCAACAGGAGGGAAACATGGCGCCAAACCAACTCGCTGCGGGAGTATTTGAATAACGCCTCGCCGGCACGGCTACAGTCGCGAACCAAGCCGCAATCATTCAGTGTCAGCGCCGCGATTTCCTCTTGCGCGCCAAGCCAGGCGTTGCCTGCGGTGGTTCCATAGGGAACCCACCCGGCGCTGGCGATGTGCATTGGTACCGCAGCATTCATGTTGGGTTTCCTTTGCTGTAGATAATCTGGAGATTGAGGGCGTCGGGAATGCTCAGATTCCGTCTTTGCCGCCTCACAATCCAAACATATTCGACGCAAGGAAAAATTTAAATACCCAGTGAACCGTATTCGCTATAAGAAAAAATGGTAGGTGGTCGACAATTGCGGACAACGGCATTTCCGCGGCTGGCAGGCAGCCGACTTGAGGGAAAGAGTTGAAGGGGCGGCCGAAGGGAAAGTCGGCGGCCGGACGACCAGCACCGCTGCGCGGATTCAGGAACGTCTATCAGACGCCGGGTAGCGGCTTCAGGCCACGTCAGGCCACTACCAGCCCATGGCGGATGGCATACTTGGTCAGGTCGACCACATTGTGCAATCCAAGCTTCTTCATGACGTTGCGGCGGTGAACATCCACTGTGCTCGGCGAAATATGCAGCATGGCGGCGATTTCCGACTTGGCGTGGCCGCCCGCGATCAGGGTGGTTATCTGGCGTTCGCGCCAGGTCAGGGAATGGTTGTCGGATTTCCTGGAGGTCGGGTTGCGCCGTTCCCGCAGACTGTCGGCCACCAATAACGCGATGACTTCGGGACACAGGTAAATGCGCCCCTCCATCACCGCATGAATTCCATTCTTCAGTTCGGCGCCGGCCGCGGCCTTGACGATGTAACCATAGGCACCCGTATCCAGCAACTGCTGCACGACGCCATGGTCGAGATGGGTAGACAATCCCAGCACCTTGATATCCGGGTGTTTTGCCAGCAGGCGCCGCGTCGTCTCGATGCCGGAAATCCCCGGCAGGGCGATATCCATGACGACCACGTCGGCTACCAGTTCATCGACTACCCGCAACGCCGTCTCTCCGTCCCCCGCTTCGCCGACGACCTGCATCTTGCTATCCTGCTCCAGCACCACGCGCAGCGCTTCGCGCACCAGGGTATGGTCATCGACCAGAACAATCCGGATCATGGCGGCTGGCCCTTGCCCGTGGCAATGGAATAAGGCACGCTCAAGGTGATCGAGGTGCCGTGGCCGGGGCTGCTGTCGATAGTCATCTCGCCCCCGACGTTGGTGACGCGTTCGTAGATGGAAGTGAGGCCAAAACCATGGAGTCCCGGAGATGCATCGCGATATTGCAGGGGATCGAAGCCGCAGCCATGGTCGCGCACGATGATGCGCAGCCTACTCTGCTCGATTCTACAGAAAAGATAGGCCTCGCTGACCCTGGCGTGTTTGCCGATATTGGTCAGGAGTTCGCGCACCGAACGGTAGAGCATCGCCCGCATCCCGTCTTCAAGCAAAGCCGGCTCCCGATCGCAATCGATATGCATGGTGATGCCGAAGGCGCGTCGCTTCTCCTTGGCCAGGGATACCAGGGCGGGGACAAAGCCGAGCGTATGCAGAACTTGCGGACTCAACTCCCGGGTAATCAGCCGCGCCGACTGGTCGGCCTGGTCCACCAGCCCGACGACTTGACCGACTGACGACTCGAACGTAGCGGCGGTGATCGAGGTCAGCTTGATCTTGATCACCGCCAGAAGCTGGCAGAGATTGTCATGCAGTTCCTCCGCCAACAAACGCCGCTCACGTTCTTCGGTCATGGCCAGCTGGGCGGAAACCTCCCGCAACCGGCTGGTCCGGGCGTTCACCTGCTGCTCCAGAGTACTCGCCATCTGGAACAGTTCATCCTCGACGCGCTTGCGCTCGGTGATGTCGCGCGAAGCGGCGTAAATGTAGGTCTTGCCCTCGATCTCGATCGGTGATGCAGTGATTTCGACGGCCAGGCGGGTACCATTCTGGCACTGATGGGTGGCTTCAAACGGCCCCTTGCTGCCCCTCTTGATCAGGTCGTCCACCTCCGCATTGAAGGATTCCAACGACATCTGCGCATCCCAGTCGGTGACCCGCAGCTTCCCGATCACCGATTCGTCGTAACCGAGCATCGCCAGAAACGCATCGTTGGCTTCGACCAGTAGTCCATCCGTATCCATAATGTGGATGCCGTCGCTGGCCAGCTTCAGGATCCGCTGCACGCGCAGGCGATCCCGGTCGGGAACCTGGCCCATCCGCCCGGTGATATCGTCATGCATCGACACCCACACCGGCCCATATCGCGGATGATCGAAGCTCGTGACCTTGGCATGGGACCAAAAAACGCTGCCATCCTTCCTGACGTTTTGAACTTCGCCCTCCCACGCACCGCTTCGCGCCAACTCCGCCATGATCAGCTTGGCCACCGACTCGGGGCTCTTCTGCCCCGGTGCATTGACTATGCTGACATGCTTGCCGAGAAGCTCCCCTGCCCCGTAGCCGAACATCCGCTCAAAACACGGGTTGGCAAAAACAATTTCACCGTTACTGACGCGTATCAGGTACACGCCGTGCCCCAGGCTGTTCAGGATATCGCTGTGGAGACGCAGGGTTTCCTCACCCTCTCCGGCGCCGGAAGCCAGATAGCGCGCCCGGTAGACACCCAGGACCGCCCGCACCCGGCGCAATTCCTCGCTTTGGAGCTCCAATTCGACCTGATAAGCTTGCAATTGGTCGGGGCCGAGCTGCTCGGCCTGGCGCGATGCCTGGCCTCTTTGCCAAGGATCGGGGCTGCCGTTGAATCTCGCTTGTGCCCACTGGCGTAGTGCTTCTGTCGATCCGGCTAAACTGGAGTCGCCGTGGGAGGAGTTGCTACGGGTCATGATGCGCCTTCATAGTTCCCATGAATAACATGCTGGTGGTCGGAACTCAAGTGAGTATCCGCGGAGTATCCGCGTCGACAACTCAATAATTCGAATTCCCGAAACATACTCGCCGGCGAGCGCAATCGAAATACCCTGATTACTCTATTTTGCAACACTGAAAATATAGTAGATAAGCGGGAGAATTTCCCAACAATCGGGAGCGAACTCGCCACAAAGCTCCGGCCCAGCCCGATCTTCGATAAAGTGGCGGTTCGCTCTCCCGTTGTCATACCTAAATACCGTCACGCAAGGAACCCATTATGCCGGCGCTCAACCCGCAGACAGCCGCCCAGCAATTGCTCAGGCTGTCGAAGCACCTGGGTATCGACTACATCTTCGTCAACCTGGGTAGCGACCACCCGGCCTTCATCGAGGCTTTCGCCCGTTTCCATGCTGATGGTGTGGACATGCCCAGGGTGATCTCGTGTCCGCACGAAATGACGGCGCTCAGCGCCGCTCACGGCTATGCCATGATCACGCGCCGGCCGCAGATGGTGCTGGTCCATGTCGATGTGGGTACCCAGAACCTCGGCGGCAGCGTCCACAACGCCAGCCGTGGCCGTGTCCCCGCCATCATCGTCGCCGGACTGTCGCCGGTAACCACCAGCGGCGAACGCGTCGGGGCGCGCAACGAGTTCATTCACTACATCCAGGACACGCCGCGCCAGCCGGAAATTGTCGGTCAGTACATGAAATGGTGTTACGAATTGCGTGCGGCAGAGATGGTCGATGGCGTGCTCCAGCGGGGCGTGCAAATGGCCACGACTATGCCCGAGGGACCCGTATATATCAGCGGTGCGCGGGAAATCTGGGACGCCGCGGCGCCTCCCTCCCCGGAGCTTCCCGCCGATTGGCCGGCGGCTGGCTTGGCGGGGCTCACTGTAGCCGCGGCAGGCGAGATTTACCGGGCGATTTGCGCGGCACGACGCCCGATCGTGATCACCACTTATCTGGGCCGCCAGCCCAAGACAGTGGCGCGCCTGGTCGAACTGTCCGAGCGACTCGGGCTCGGCGTCTGCGAAGTCAGCCCGCAATACCTCAATTTTCCCGGCGACCACCCGCACCACCTGAGCTACCGTCGCAATGCGCTGGTGGACGAAGCCGATCTGATTCTGATGATCGATGTCGATGTGCCCTGGATCGTCGCCAAGACTGCACCGCCCAAAGACGCCGCGCTGTTCCACATCGATCTGGACCCGCTCAAGACGGGCATGGGCTTTTGGCACTTTCCGGCGCAGGCGAGCTATCTGGCCGACAGCCAGCAAGCGCTCGAAGATCTGCTCGCCGTAGCCGGCGCCTGTGACGCGCCGGCGCCGGGACGCGCCGAACGCTGCGCCTGGATCGCCGCCACCAGGCAGCGGCTGTCCGCGCCGCCGCCCCAGGGCAGCGGGGGCGAGATCAGCGCCGAGGAACTCACCGAGGCGGTGCGCGAACTGGTCAACGAACACACGGTGATCGTATTCGAAGAACCCTCCAGCACCGAACTGGTGCCGCCTATCCTGCGCCTGAACCGACCCGGCAGCTTCTTCCACAGCGGCGGCATCGGCCTTGGCTGGGGCATCAATGCCGCCATCGGGGCCAAGCTGGCCGATCCCGATGCGGAAGTCATCGCCCTGGTCGGCGACGGCTGTTTTCTGTTTGGCGTCCCAAGCAGCGCCTACTGGGTCGCCGGCACCTATGCCACACCGCATCTGACGATCATTTACAACAACGGCGGCTGGAACTCCCCCAAGCTGTCGACCCTCGGGGTCCACCCCGACGGCTATGCCAAACGGAACGACCGCTACTGGGTCACCGTGGGCAGCGGCGCCCGCCTCGCCGGGATCGCCGAGGCAACCGGTGGCGCCGTTGCTTTCGAGGTAAAGGACCGGCACGACCTGCGGGAAACCTTGCACCAGGCCTTGCAGACAGTGCGCCAGGGACGCTGCGCGGTCGTCGATGTGGCCATCGCCCCGATTTCTAAGCAGGTACTGTAACCAGAAACAGCGATTTCGCCTCTATACTGCCGCTCTCAATTACCCTGCCACCGCCGATGCCGGTCGACCACTACGAGAATTTCCCCGTCGCCTCATGGCTGCTGCCGCGCCATCTGCGCGAACCGGTCGGCGCCATCTACGCCTTTGCCCGCAGCGCCGACGACATCGCCGACGAAGGCAACCTGGGTGCGGCGGAGCGCCTGCAACAACTCGATGACTACCGTCGCGAACTGCAATACATCGCCGCCGGCACGACCAGCGACGAGCCGATTTTCAAGCGCCTGCGCCAGGCGATCACCAGCCATGACTTGCCCATGCAACCATTCTTCGACTTGCTCGACGCCTTCAGCCAGGACGTGGTAAAGAAACGCTACGCCGACTTTTGCGAACTCTTGGCGTATTGCCGACGGTCCGCCAATCCCGTCGGGCGCCTGTTGCTGCGGCTCTATCGCGCTGAAAACCCAGAACAGTTGGAATGGTCGGACAATATCTGCTCCAGCCTGCAATTGATCAACCACTGGCAGGATGTCGGGCTGGACTGGGGCAAAGGGCGGGTCTACTTGCCGCAGGAAGACCTGCAACGCTTCGGCATCGGCGAGGCGCAGATCGCCTCCGGCACGGCGGACGGCAACTGGTGCGCCTTGCTGCGCTTCGAGGTCGAGCGGGCCCGCGCCATGATGCTGGCCGGCAGTCCGCTGGGGCACAGCCTGCCGGGCCGCATCGGCCTGGAACTGCGGCTGATCATCGCCGGCGGCATGCGCATTCTGGAAAAAATCGACGAGGCGGACTACGACGTGTTCCGTCGCCGTCCGCAATTGCAGGCTTTCGACTGGCCGTTGCTGGCGTGGCGGGGGTTGTAAGACCATGACCCCAGATGAATATTGCCAGCAGCGGGCCGCGGCCAGCGGCTCCAGCTTCTACTACAGCTTCCTGTTCCTGGAGCCGCCGCGCCGTCAGGCGATCACGGCGCTCTACGCGTTTTGCCGCGAGGTCGATGATGTCGTCGACGAATGCGCCGATCCGCAACTGGCGCGCACCAAACTGGCCTGGTGGCGCCACCAGGTCGACGCCTTATATGCCGGCAAGCCGGATCACCCGGTCACCCAGGCCCTGGCCGTTGCGCTCGAACGCTATCCGCTGCGGCGCGAGCAACTGCTGGAAATCATCGCCGGCATGGAGATGGACCTGGACCAGACCCGTTACCCGGATTTCCAGGCGCTGCACCGTTACTGTTATCGCGTCGCCAGCGTGGTCGGGCTGCTCGCCGCGGAAATCTTCGGCTACCGCGACCCCGCCACCTTGCAGTACGCTCACGACCTGGGGCTGGCGTTCCAGCTCACCAACATCATCCGCGACGTCGGCGAAGATGCGCGACGCGGCCGCGTCTACCTGCCGCTGGACGAGTTGCAAGGTTTCGGCGTACCGCTCGGCGATATCCTCAACGCCAGATATGGCGACAACTTCCGCCGCCTGATGGAGTTCCAGATCGAACGCGCCGAGCACACCTACGCCCAGGCCTTGGCAAACCTGCCCGCCTGCGACCGCCAGGCGCAACGCGCCGGCCTGATGATGGCGGCGATCTATCGCGCCTTGCTGGCGGAGATCAAGCGCGACGGCTGCCGCGTGCTCGACCGGCGCATCGCGCTGACGCCGATCCGCAAGTTATGGCTGGCCTGGAAAACCTGGCTCAGGACCTGAAACCGATGACCAGGGTAGCGGTGATCGGCGCCGGCTATGCCGGCATGGCGGCGGCAACGGCGCTGGCGACGCAAGGCGCTGCCGTCACGGTATTCGAACGCTCGCGGCTGCCGGGTGGCCGGGCACGCGCGCTGGAAGCCCATGGGGCCACTGTCGACAACGGCCAGCACATCCTGATCGGCGCCTACCGGGAAACCCTAAGCCTGATGCGCCAGGTCGGCGCCGACCCGCAGCGCCTGCTGCTGCGCCTGCCGCTGACCCTCGCCTATCCGGGGCAACTGCGTATCGCCGCGCCACGTCTGCCGGCTCCTCTGCATCTCGCTCTGGCTCTGCTCGGCGCACAAGGCCTGAGCTGGGCCGACAAGTTCGCGGCGATCCATTTCATGGGGGCACTGAAGCGCCACGACTTCCGCCTCCCGGCCGGGACCGCCGACCATAGCGTCGCTGCCTTGCTCGATGCCCACCGACAGCCCGCTAGGCTACGCACCTACTTGTGGGAACCGCTCTGTGTCGCCGCGCTCAATACGCCGGCGGAAGCGGCGTCGGCACAGGTGTTCCTGAACGTGCTGCGCGACAGCCTGGCCGCCGCACGTCCATGCAGTGACCTGCTGCTGCCGCGCGTCGATCTGGGCGCGATGTTTCCGCTGCCTGCCGCGGACTATGTCGCCGCCCGCGGTGGGCAGCTGCTTCTCGACACCGCCATCCAGGCTGTCGACTGTGCGGCTGGCGACGGTTACACCCTGCTGGCCGAGGACGGCAGCCGCCGCAACTATTCCCATGTCGTCATCGCGACGGCGCCCTACCATGTGCCGGCGCTGATCGACCGGCTGCCGCAGCTCGATGCCCTGCGCCATGCGCTCGGCGAACTGCGCTACCAGCCGATCATCACCTGCTATCTCGGTTACCCACCGCAGGTGAGGCTGTCGGCAGCCATGCTGGGCCATGCCGGTGGCGTCATGCAATGGCTGTTCGACCGCGGCCAGCTCGGCGGACCGGCAGGCCTGTTGGCCGCAGTGATCAGCGCCCGCGGCCGCCATTTGGAATTGTCGAACCAGGAGTTGGCCGAGCGCATCCATGCCGAGATTGCCGGTATCGTGCCGAATCTACCCGCGCCGCTGTGGTCGCAGGTGATCACCGAAAAACGCGCCACTTTTTCCTGCACACCGGGTCTTGTTCGGCCCGCCACCGCCACGCCTCTGCCGGGCCTGTTGCTGGCCGGCGATTATGTCGCCAGCGATTACCCCGCGACGCTGGAGTCGGCAGTCAGGAGCGGCCTCCAGGCGGCCGCATCAACCCTCTGCCAAACGCCCGCCGACCAGGCGTAACACGCGCCCGCAGCGCCGCGCCAGGGCTTCGTCGTGGGTGACCAGGAGCAAGGTGGTGCCCTGCTCACTATTCATGGCGAACATCAGATCGATGATCTGCGCGCCGGTGGCCACGTCGAGATTGCCGGTGGGTTCGTCGGCCAGCAGCAGTTGCGGCTTGACCGCGAAGGCGCGCGCCAGAGCGACCCGCTGCTGCTCGCCACCCGAGAGGTGCTTGGGATAGTGCGTGAGCCGCTCGGCCAGGCCGACGCGAGCGAGCATTTCCTCGGCCACGCTGCGGGCATCGCCGCGCCCCGCCAGTTCCAGCGGCAGCATGACATTTTCCAGCGCCGAGAGCGACGGCAACAGTTGGAATGACTGGAAGACGAAGCCCAGCATCTTGCCGCGCAATTCGGCGCGGCCATCCTCGTCGAGGCCGGCCAGGTCCCGCCCGGCCAGTTTGACCGTGCCGGCACTCGGCAGGTCGAGGCCGGCCAACAGGCCGAGCAGCGTCGATTTGCCGGAGCCGCTCCTGCCGACGATCGCCACCGCTTCTCCCATTGCCACGCTGAAGCCGATCTGGTGCAAAATCGTCAACACACCGTCGCCGCTGACGACTTCCTTGCCGAGCGCGGCGACTTGGATCACCGGCAATTTGGACTCACTTGTACCCTCTGGGGCATCGATCATGTCACGCACCTTGCTCGCAATTGTCCTGTTCATTTTCACTACCGCCTGCGCCGCCAGCCCGCAGGCGAAAAGCATCGTGATCCTCGGCGACAGCCTGTCCGCCGGCTTCGGCATCGCCCAACAGCAAAGCTGGCCGAGCTTGTTGGAACAACGCCTGAAAACCCAAGGCTACCCCTACCGCGTCGCCAATATCAGCATCAGCGGCGAAACCACGCGCGGCGGCTTGTCGCGCCTCGCGCCGGTCCTCAAGCAGCATCGGCCGGAGATCGTCGTCGTCGCCCTGGGCGCGAACGACGGCCTGCGCGGCCTGCCTCTGGCGCAGATGCGCGACAACCTGAGCGCCATCGTCCAGCTCAGCAAAACCAGCCACGCCCGGGTGCTGCTGTTGGGCATGCAATTGCCCCCCAACTACGGTGTCGACTACACCCGCCAGTTCAGGCAGATCTACCCGGATCTCGCCCGCCGGCATAAGGTCGCGTTGGAACCTTTCTTGTTCGACGGTTTCGCCGATCAGCGCGAGGCTTTCCAGAACGACGGTCTGCACCCGACCGCCGCGAGTCAGGCGCAGATGCTCGACAATGTCTGGCGCGGACTCCAGCCGTTGCTCAGGAAACATTGATGTCCGCCGGGCCTTCCTCCATCCGGCCGATCACCGCCGGCTTGAAGGCCTCGCGTTCGAACTCGGCCAGCACGGCTTGCTCGCAATCCGGCGCGCAGGCCACCAGCAAACCACCACTGGTCTGCGGATCGCTGAGCAGCTTCTGCTGCCATTCCTCGCTGCCGGCCGGCATGGTCACAATGTGCCCATAGCCGCTCCAGTTGCGGGTCGACGCACCGGTGGCGATGCCGTCGCGGACCCACTTCAGCGCTTCGGGGATCAGCGGCAGACGGGCGAATTCAAGCTGGGCACGGAGTTGGGAGCCACGACAGATCTCCAGCAGGTGGCCGGCCAGGCCAAAGCCGGTCACGTCGGTCATGGCGTGCACACCCGGCAACGTCGCCAGGGCCGCGCCGGGAGTATTGATCTTGGTGGTCTGGGCGATCATCTCGGCGTAACCTTCAGGTGACAGCAGACCTTTCTTCAGCGCCGCCGAGAGGATGCCTATGCCCAGGGGCTTGCCCAGAATCAGCAGGTCGCCGGCCCGTGCGCCGCTGTTACGCTTGACGCACTGCGGATGAACGATGCCCAGCCCCACCAACCCGTAGATCGGCTCCAGCACGTCGATCGAATGGCCACCGGCGATGGGTATGCCGGCAGCGGCGCAGATTTCTTCGCCGCCGGCCAGTATCTCGCGGATCACTTCGAGCGGCAGCTTGTCGAGCGGCATCCCGACCACCGCCAGGGCGAAGATCGGTTTGCCGCCCATGGCATAGATGTCGGACAAGGCATTGGTGGCGGCGATCCGCCCGAAGTCGCGCGGATCGTCGACGATGGGCGTAAAGAAGTCGGTGGTGGCGACGATGGCCTGCTCGGGGTTGAGTTGATACACCGCGGCATCGTCGCTGGTCTCGGTGCCGACCAGCAATTCGGGTGGGATTGCCCGCATGGGCGTATTCGCCAGGATTTCCGTCAGGATGGCGGGAGCGATTTTGCAGCCGCAGCCGCCGCCATGGGAGAACTGGGTCAGTTTGATCGGTGTAGATTTGGTCATATCGGGCTTATCTTGAGAATTGCCGCTCGGCGCGGCGTAAAATCCGGTTCGCACAAACTTGGGCGGGAACAATGTCGGCGAGGCAGTCAAAAGGGCTAGCAAGCGGGGTTGCAAACGTAGCACAGTTGGCCGAGTTTGACGAGGTCATCGACGTCCGCTCGCCTGCCGAATACGCCGAAGACCGGCTGCCGGGCGCCATCAGTTGCCCGGTCCTCGATGACGAGCAACGCGCCCGCGTCGGCACGCTCTACAAGCAGGTATCGCCGTTCGCCGCCAAGAAGATCGGGGCGGTGCTGGTCGCGCGGAATATCGCCGACCACATCGAACGCCTGTTCCTCGACAAACCGCGCGACTGGCGCCCTCTCGTATACTGCTGGCGCGGCGGGCAGCGCAGCGGCGCCTTCAGCCACATCCTGCGCCAGATCGGCTGGGACGCGCAACGTCTCGAAGGCGGCTACAAGTCCTGGCGCCGGCATGTCCTGGACCAATTGGCGATTCTGCCGCAACGTTTTCGTTACCGCGTGGTCAGCGGCGCCACCGGCAGCGGCAAGAGCCGCCTGCTGGAAGCGCTGGCCTTGGAAGGCACGCAGGTACTGCACCTGGAGGAACTGGCGGCGCACAAGGGTTCGGTGCTGGGCGGCTTGCCCGGAGCGCCGCAACCCTCGCAAAAAATGTTCGAGTCGCGGCTGTTTCTGGCGCTCTCCGCCTTCACCCCGGAGCGGCCGGTGTACGTGGAGGCTGAGAGCCGCCGGATCGGCAGTTTGCAGCTCCCCGACGCCTTGCTCGAAACCATACGGGCAGCGCCCAGCGTGCATATCGATGCGACGACGACGGCGCGTGTCGCCTTCCTGTTGCGCGATTACGATTACTTTCTGGCCGACCCGCGCTGGCTCGTCGACAAGCTCCAGCACCTGCATGGATTGCAAAGCCGGGAAACCATTTCCCGCTGGGAGGATCTGGTCGCCGCCCAGGACTTCCCGGCGCTGGTCGGCGAACTGCTGGAACAGCATTACGATCCCTTGTACCGGCGTTCGCAGTCCAGGAATTTCGCCGGTTTCGAGTCGGCCGCCCGGCTGTCGACAGACGACTTGTCGCCGGCCGGAATCACGCGGCTGGCGCGGGAAATTTTGGCCGGCTCAGCGGCTGGCGGCGAAGGCTGAGCGGTTCAGCAACGAGCGAACCAGGCTGCGCGTATGGGCGCCGACATTTCTCAGCAGATCGGCGCCCAGGCCCGCCAATGCCTGCTGCGCGGCCGGCGGTGATTGCGCTGAGATCACAAACAGGTCGACGCCCTTTTCGGACTTGCCGAGATCGTAACCGGGATCGGCAATGTACTTGGCCGGCAGGCTTTGTTCCACCGACCTGTCGGCAATGCCCGCCGCGGCGTGGGCCTCCCTGGCGATGACCTGGCGCGGCGATCTGTCGTCATATGGCCCATGGACGAGATCTCGGCTGGTGTACCGGCAGGCCCGCAACCTCGCGTCTTCGGGATCGGGGCGTAGATAGGCAGCCTTCATGCGGTGGTACAGATAGTTTTCCAGCGCTAGGT
>JBAYJH010000064.1:0-18682 GCA_041665185.1 Sterolibacterium sp. | reverse complement strand
GTGAACACCGGGTTCAGCGAGCTCATCGGCTCCTGGAAAATCATCGATATCTCTTTGCCGCGCAGGTCTCGCATGGCGCCGGCGGAGAGCTCCAGCAGGTTGCGGCCGCCGTAGAGGATCTGGCTGCCGGGCGCCACCGAGGAATTCTCCGGCGGCAGCAAGCCGAGGATGGACAAAGAGGTCACCGACTTGCCGCTGCCGGATTCGCCGACCAGGGCGACCGTGGAATTTTCCGGGATGTCGAAGCTGACGCCTCTGACCGCCTCGAAGTCGTGATGTTGGTCATGCTTGTCGAGGCGGAATTTCACTCGCAGATCGCGCACGCCGAGCAGAATCTTGTTTTCCATCGCGGCCTCTATTTGAGTTTCGGATCGAGCGCGTCGCGCAGCGCATCGGTAAACAATGAGAAGGCCGTCACCAGGACCGCCATTGCGGCGCTGGCGGCGGCCAGTTGCCACCACTTGCCGAGGATCAACTCGTTCTGCGCCTCGTTCAACATGCTGCCCCAGGAGGCCATCCCCACGGGGACGCCGAAGCCGAGGAAGCTCAGGATGACTTCCGATTTGATGAACGCGACCGTCAGGATCGACATCTGCACCAGCGGCACGTGGCTGATGTTGGGGAAGATATGGATGAATATCTTGCGCAGGTCCGAGGCGCCGATGGCATCCGCCGCCATCACGTATTCACGGCTCTTGTGCTTGATGTATTCGGCGCGGATCAGGCGGAACACCCCCGTCCAGCCGGTCAGTCCAAGGATCAGCACGATGGTCATCACCCCCTTCTGCTGCAATACCGCTGCCACCGCCAGGATCAGCAGGAGGTAGGGTACCGAGGTGAACACGCTGTAGAACCAGTTGAAAAAGTCGTCGACCCATTTGCCGTAATACCCCGCCAGGGCGCCGAACAAGGTGCCCAGGAGGGTCGCCAGCAGGGCCGCGGTGAGGCCGACGACGATCGAGGTTTCGGATCCCTTGATGGTCTTCTGGATGATGTCGTGGCCCCACTTGTCCGCGCCCAGGGGCAGGGTGGCGAGTCGTTCGACCGTCGCGGCGGCGCTGCCCTTGGCCTGCTCGGCGCGTATTTCGGCGATCTCGCTGGCCAATGGGTCGACGATGCCGTAGTAGTCCAGGGGGGCGCTGTCGGCGCCGCTGCCGCGTTCGGCGCGCAGCTTGCGGATGATCTCGGCGAGCGGGTCGCGGGGGTTGTCGGGAACCGCCTCTTCCACCGCATGCATGCCCTGCACCCCGCGCTCCTCGGCGCTTTGTGCGCCTATGAAAGTGGGCGGCGCATAATTGACGCCGATCTCGGCGTCCCAATGCTTGGCGACGATGCCGGTTGCCGACAACAGCAGGGTCAGCAGGAACAGCGCCACCACCACCAGCGCCACCATGGCCAGCCGATCGCTGCGCAAACGGCGCCAGGCCAGGGTCCACAGCCCCGGCGAAGTCTGTTGGGTTTCCATCGGTGCGTTCATGTGTCGGACGCCTTTCTACTTGAGTTGAACGCGCGGATCGATCGCCTTGTACATCAGGTCGGCGAGCAGGTTGAAGAGCATCGTGGCCGCCGCGACATAAACGGTGATGGCCTTGATCACCGGGAAGTCCGAGCGCTCCACGGCCAGGATCACCTCGCGGCCGATGCCGGGAATCGAGAAGAAGCGTTCGATCAGGAAGGCGCCGATGAGCAGCGATGGCAGGTTCGCCATGACGTGGGTGACGATGGGGATGGCTGCGTTGCGCAGCACATGCACCCACAGGATGCGCGGTTCCGAGAGCCCCTTGGCGCGGCCGGTGCGCACATAGTCCTGGTTGATCTCGTCGAGGAAGAAGGTTCTGAAGAGGCGCAGGCTGGGCGCGATGCCGACCGCCAGGGCGATCAGGATCGGCAGCAGGGCGTAGTGAAAGAGGTTTTCGGTGAAGCTGTCACCCCAGCCCTGCACCGGAAACAGCCCCAGCTTGTAAGCCAGCCAATACTGGAAGACGATGATATACACCAGGATGCTGATCGACATGCCGACGGTGCAGGCGATCATCACCAGGCGATCGGTGAGCGAGCCGCGCACATAGGCCACGCCCAGCGCCAGGCCGATGGCGAGCAGGGTTTCGAGGATGGTCAGCGGGATCAATACCGTCAATGAAGGGCCCAGGCGGGTGGTCAGGACATTCGAGACGGTTTCGCCGGTACTCCAGCTGGCGCCGAAATCGGCCGTGACGATCTGCTTGATGAAGATCCACATCTGCACCCAGTAGGACTCATCGATTCCCAACTGCTTGCGGATGTTGGCGATTTGCTCGGGATTCGACATCTTGCCGGCGAGGATATAGGCCGGATCGCCGCCGACCCAGTTGAACAGCAGGAACACCAGCACCACCACGCCCAGCATGGTGGGCAGCATTTGCCACAGTCGGCGGAGGATGTAGGCGGCCATGAATGCTCCCGATGCGAGTTAGTGCAGCCGTTTGCCGGCGATTTCGGCGAAGAAGGCCTGGCTGTTCGGCTCGCGTCCGAGGAAGTCGCGCACCATCTCCATGCCCGGCCGTTCGCTGCCGCGGCTGAGGATCTTCTCGCGGTAGCGCGCGCCAGCTTCGGGATTGATGAGCTTGCCGTTGAAGGCGCTGAGCATGTCGAGCGCCAGCACCTCCGACCACATGTAGCCATAGTAGCCGGCGCCGTAGCCGCTCATGACATGGCCGAAAGTTCCGGGAAATTGCGTGCCCTTCACATAGCCCAGCGGCGTGGCCCCTTCCATCAGCGCCCAAGTGCCCATCGGCTCTTGCGGCTTGGCGTCGTAGAGCGACATGTCGAAACTGGCGTAGAGAAGTTGCCGCGCATAACGTGTGCCGCGTCCGTAGTTGTGCATGGCGGTCATCTTCTCGACCAGGGCGGCGTCCACCGCCGGGCAGGGACTCTTGCAGAATTTGGCCACCAGCGCCAGGGTATCCAGGCTGCGCGCCCATTCCTCATACATCTGCGACGGCGCTTCGACGAAATCACGCTCCACGCTGGTGCCGGCTTGCGCGGCGTAGCGGGTGTTCGACAGCACGCCGTGCAGCACATGGCCGAATTCGTGGGTCAGGGTCCGCATCTCGTCGTCGTCGAAGCCGGCGCGATTGAAGTTCGCCACCAGCACGGTGATCGGCGTGCGGCCGACGGCGGTGCTGACGCTGCGCACGCCGAAGGCCGCGGCGTGGCTGAACTTGCCGTCGCGCGGAAAGATGTCCAGATAGACACCGGAAATCCGCTGGCGGGTCTTGGCGTCGATGACATCGTAATACTGCACTTCGGGGTTCCAAACCGGCACATCCACCTTCTGGAACTCGATGCCATATTGCAGACCGGAAATATGCAGGATCCAGGCGACCGCCGCATCGGCGGGAAAGTTCTTGCGCAACTCGTTCGGATCGAGATTGAAACGCGCCTTCTTCAACTGGTGCTGGTAATAGGCCAGGTCCCAGCGCTGCATCACCGTTCCCGCCAGAGGTTTACCGCCGGCTTTGGCCTTGAATGCGCGCAACTCCTCGATCTCGGCCTTCTCGCTGATGGTCACGGCGGTCCTGACTTCCGCCAGGAACTTGTTTACCGCCTCGGGCGACCCGGCCATGCGCCGACGGATCACGAAGTCGGCAAAGCTCGGCAGGCCGAACAGCCCGGCCATCTCCTTGCGCAGCGCCATGGCTTGTTTGAGGATGTCGAGGTTCTTGGGGGTGCCGCGGTTGTTGAAAGCGAACTGGAAACGCTGGCGCGCCGCGGCATCGCGGGCGTTTTCCATGAAGGGGATGAACTCCGGATAGGCAAAGCCCAGCAGATAGTTGCCTTTGTCGTCGCGCTTGGCCTTGGCGAGATACTCCGCCGGCAGGCCCTTCATCTCGGCAGGTTTGAACACCAGGCGCTGGTTGTTGTCGCGGATATTGCGGGAAAATTCCTGGCTCAGTTCTTCCAGCTTGGTGAGAATCTCCTTCATGCGCGCCCGCTTGTCGGCGGGCAGGGACACGCCGGTATCCTCGAAGGCCCACAGGATGTCGCGTTTCAGCTTGCGCTCGACGGGATCACTGGGCTCGACCGCCTTGAACAGGTTGTAGAGTTTTTCGTTCTGGTACAGGTCGGACGAGAATTTGCTGAATTCCACCATGCAGGGTTCCGCGGCGCTGCGTACCTGCTTGTCCGGGGAGACCTCGCCGAACAGTTCGGTCGGCCCCTGGAAATCCTCCTGGGCGATTTGCAGCGCGTCCCATTGCGCGAACAGGATTTTCGGATCGCGTGCGCCGGCTTCGGGCAATTGCTCCAGCGCCTTGACGCGCTGGCGCAGATCCGCAATGGTGGCGGCGCAGCCGGCGGCGAGTTGCTCGGCATTCAGCAGCGGCAGCGTAGGCCGTTCCGCCGCGGCATACGCCACGGGAGCCAGCAAGGTCCAGGTCAATGCCGCGCAGGCGAGCAGGGGGAGATTCGGGAGTCGTGGATGGGTGCGTTTCATTTTGCCTCCTTGTCGATATCCAGATACAGCCACTCGGCATGCAGAATCGGGTGCTTCTTGAAGCCGATGACCTTGGCATGCACGATCATGTTGCGATAGCGGGCGTAGCCGACCCGCAGCGGCGCATAGACTTCCAGGATGCGCGCCATTTCATGATAGAGCCGGTCGCGCTCGGGGCCGTGCGGAAGCTTTTGGGATGCAGCATAGCGACTGTCGAACTCGGGAATGAGGCTACAGCCATTGTTGTTCTGGTGGATGTTCGGGCCGTAGAACAATTGCATGAAGTTGTCGCCGTCGGGGTAGTCGGCGATCCACGGCATGGTGCGCGACATCAGTTGGCATTCCTTCTCGGCCTTGAGCAGGTCGGGGAAGGGTTTGATATTGCCTTCCATGCGGATGCCGATGGACTCGTAAACCTTCTTCCAGATCTCCGACTGATGCTGGCCGTTGGAGTCGTTGCGGGCGGAATACTTGATGGTCAGCGCCTTGCCGTCCGGCAGGGTGCGATAGCCGTCGGCGCCCTTCTTGTAGCCGAACTTGTCGAGCAGGGCGTTGGCAATCTTGGGGTCGTAGCGCACCGAACTTCGGTAGTTCGGATCGTGGCCGACGACACCGGGCGGGATCGGGTATTCCAGGGCCTCCGCTTCGCCGTTCCAGACGATGGCGATCTCCTCCCGGGCGTTGTAGGCCATGGCGATGGCGCGGCGCAGGGCGATCTTCTCCTTGGAGAGTCCGCCGACGACCGGGTCCTGCATATTCCAGTAGAAGTAGCTGATCTCCGGGTCGATGATGCGCGACAGGTAAATGCCCTGGGCCGCCAGCTCCGGCTTCAGCTTGCCGTTGTAGATGGCCTTGGGCGCCAGCGGGCCCATCAGTTCCGTCATGTCGGCCTGCTTGCCGATGAAGGCCAGCCAGCGCGACTGGTCTTCGAGCATCACACGGATGTCGATGCGGCCGATCTGCGGCATGCGCTTGCCCTTCATGGCGGCGACGATGGCCTGGTCCTCGGGATCGGTCCCGGCCTGGAAGTTCCATGTCAGGCCGCGGTAGCCGGGGTTTGCATCGAGCACGATGCGCGAGCCGCGCACCCAGTCGACCAGGTGGTAGGGGCCGGTGCCGACCGGGTTGGCCATTGCCAGACCCATGCCGTCGCGGTATTTCTCGATGACTTCGCGCGCCACGGCGCTGGTCGGTTCATGCGCCAGGATCATGCTCAGGTTGAAGTCGGGCTGCTTGAGATGGATGCGCAGGGTGTAGCGGTCGACGAGCTCGAAGCCCTCGATCGGGGCGTCGTAATCGAAACGCCCGGTCTTCTTGGCCTTTGCGGCGGCCTCGTCGAAGCCGACGACCTTGCCCTCGAACAGCCAACCATGCGGCGAGGCGAGTTTCGGGTCGAACAGGCGCTGGTAGGAATACACATAGTCGGCCATGGTCAATTCGCGGCGCTTGCCGCCGAAGGCCGGGTCGGGATAGAAGTAAATGCCCTTCTTCAGACGGATGGTGTAGGTCCTGCCGCCGTCGCCGATCTCGGGCAGGGCCTCGGCGGTCTGCGGCACCACCTTGGACGGGCGCGCCAGGTAGTCGTAGGTATACAACGTTTCGAAGACCACCTGGATCACCCGCCCCGAATACAGATCGCGCGCCACCGCGGGATCGAATCCGGTTTCGGCGGCGACGAAGACGTCGTGCAATACCTTGTCGGGATCGGCGGTGGCGACTGCGGCGGCAGGTTGGGCGATCCATGGGCCGAGGTTGAAGAGAACCGCGCTCCAGCACAGCAGGGAGCGCAGGGAGCGCGGGGAAAGTAATGGTCCGCGAGCGGTCATGTCAGTGCTTCTCCACGTCGAGATATTGCCAGTCGGCTTGCAGGATCGGATGTTTCTTGAAACCCTTGACCCAGGGCCGCACCAGCCAGTTGCGGAAGCGCGAACTGTGCAGGGCCCAGGGCGTGTCCGCTTCCATCTGGCGGCTCATCTCGATCGCCAGTTTGTTCCGCTCGGGTCCGGGTGCCGTCGCGACAAACTCCTTGTAGAGGGCGTCGAAGGCGGCCGACTGGTAGCAACTGTGATTCCCCTGGCCGGCGTTCGGCCCATACAACAGTTGCAGGAAATTCTCGCCTTCCGGGAAATCGGCATACCATGCGGCGCCCCACAGGGCCAGCTTGCATTCGGTTCCCGCCTTCAAATTGTCGGCGAAATTGCTGAACACCAAATTGAGGCGGATGCCGATCTGATCCAGGCCGCGCTTCCACAGTTCGCCGTACTGCCGCGACACCGAGTCCGGCTCCCGGCGCATTACCGCTTCGAGCGGTTTCCCATCGGGGAAATTCCGGTAACCATCGGCACCGCGCTTGTAGCCGAAATGGTCGAGCAGGCGGTTGGCGAGATCGATGTCGTAAGGAATGCTGCTGCGATAGGCGGGGTCGTGGCCGACCACACCGCGGGGGACGGGCATCTCGGCTTTCAGCGCCTGGTTCTTGCGGATCAGCGCGATCTCTTCCTTGACGTTGTAAGACATCGTCATCGCGCGGCGCAGCGCGATCTTGTCCGGCGTGTAGCCGCCGACCACCGGATCGCGCAGGTTGAACAGGGTGTAGGTGATTTCCGGCTCGGTCGTCCGGTACAGGCCGATATTCTGCTGGACATACTCCGGCTTGAGTTTGACGCCATCCATGACTGTGGGCGCGGCGATTTGCGGCAGCTTGTCATAGTCCAGTTGACCGCCCTGGAACGCCAGCCAGCGCGACTGCTCCTCCTCGATGATGCTGATCTCGACGCGCCCGACCTGGGGCATCTGCTTGCCCTTCATGTCGCGCACCAGTTGTTCGTCCCAGGCGTCGCCGCCGGACGCAAAATTCCACACGTAGCCGCGGTAGTCGGGATTGGCTTCGAGCACGATCTTGCTGCGCGGCACGTATTCCTTCAGCATATAAGGGCCGGTGCCGACCGGGTTGGCGCGGGTCTGATCCGGGTAGGCCTCGATAGCTTCGCGCGCCACCGCTGCGAGCGAATGGTAGGCGGTTACGTAAAGGAAGTTGTAGTCGGACTGGTTGAGGCGTACCCGCAGGGTGTAGCGATCGGGCGTCTCAAGCCCGGCGATGGGCTGGTCGTAGTCGAATTTCCCGCTCTTCTTGGAAAGCGCCGCGTAGGCGTCGAGGCCGGCGATCTTGCCTTCGAGCATGCTGGCGGAAGGCGAACGGTTAACCGGGTCGAGCAGGCGCTTGAAAGTGTAGGCGTAGTCCTGGGCCGTCAATTCCCGCCGCTGGCCCTTGAAAGCTGGGTCGGGCGAGAAGTAGATGCCTTTCCTGATGCGGAAGGTGAAGGTCTTGCCGCCGTCGCTGACTTCCGGCATGGCCTCCGCCGTCATCGGCACCAGCTTGGCGGGACGCGCCAGGTAGTCGTAGGTGAGCAGGCGTTCGAAGATCGCTTCGCAGACCCAGCCGGAGTAGAGGTTGGTGGTCTTGGCCGGGTCGAAGCCGTCGTCGGGCGCTTCAAAGGCGGCATGGATAATCTTGTTCGGATCGGCGGCGTAAGCCAGGGGAGCGTTGATCAACCCGCTCGCCATCAGGGACAATAGCGGCAACAGGCAAGCCGGCAGCCAGCGGTTTCGAGCCCAAAGCGGTGGGTTCAACGATCGCCCCCAAAAGTTAAATGCCGCGAATATACACGAGCATATATGATCTGTATTCAATTTTGCTGTCGCCATCCCGTGACACGACGCCGGCGGGATCTCGTTTCGACCCACGCTTGCATTGCCGGGCGATATTGCCGAGAATACGCGCCGCCGTAGTCAGCGACGCTGCGTCATGTCGACATCGGGCGCTTGAGGAGGCGTTTAGATCCCCGCCACAAGTCCTGGGCGGCGTTTTTCCTGTCAGTGACCATATCGTCCCGAAAGCATTCATGCCGCGTTTCCGTTTCGTATCCAGCTTGTCGATTGTCGCCGGCCTGGCCTTGCCGCTGTTGCTCGGCCCCGGCGTGTCGGTCCCAGCCTTGGCGGGCACGCCCGCGGATTCGGTGGTTGCCTCGGGCAAGGCGAACGCGCCCGATCCCGCCAAAGTCCTGCGCTATGCCTTCGAAGTCGCGGAAACCAGTTTCGATCCACAACGAATCAGCGATGTCTATTCGGGCATCGTGAACAACGCGATGTTCGATGCACCGCTCAGATACGATTATTTGGCGCGCCCGGCCAAGCTGATTCCCAACACTCTGGCGGCGCTGCCGACGGTCTCCCCCGATGGATTGACCTATACCTTCCATTTGCGGCAGGGAATCTTTTTCGACAATCACGAGGTGTTCGGCGGCAAGAAACGCGAGCTGGTGGCCGAGGACTACGTGTATACCATCAAGCGCCTGTTCGACCCGAAGCTTTCCGCGCCGCTGCTGGCCGAGGTCGAAGGCTACCTCCTCGGCTCGGACGAGTACGCGACGATGGCGCGCAAGGCCAACAAGCTTGACTACGACGCGCCGCTGGCAGGGCTCCATTCGCTGGATCGCTATACCTTCCAGATCAGATTGACCAAGCCGATGCCCAACTTCATCTACAACTTCGCCGATTGCCGGGTCGCCTGCGCGGTGGCGCGCGAAGTAGTGGAGCATTACAAGGAAGACTTCGGTGCCCACCCGGTGGGTACCGGCGCCTATCGGCTGGCTTTCTGGAAGCGTTCGTCGAAAATGGTGTTCGAGCCCAACCCGAATTACCGCGAGGAATATTTCCAGGGCGAGCCTGCCGCGGACGATCCTGATGGACAGGCGATCCTGAAGCGCCTACAGGGCCGGCGCCTGCCGATGGTCGGGCGCTTCGAGGTGGATGTCATCGAGGAATTGCAGCCGCGCTGGCTGGCTTTCCTGAACCAGGAGCACGAGCTGTTGTGGCGCCTGCCGGAGGAGTATGCGACCCAGGCGGTGCCGAATAACCAGTTGGCGCCGAACCTGAAGAAACGCGACCTCCGAATGGAGCAGGTGCCGGCGCTGGACCTGACCTTCATGTACTTCAACATCGAGGATCCCATTGTCGGCGGCTATACCCCGGACAAGATCGCCCTGCGCCGCGCGGTATCGCTGGGCTACAAGACCCTCGACGAGATCCGCATCATCCGCAAGAACCAGGCGATCCCGGCGCACGCACCCTACCCACCGGGGGTGGCCGGCTACGACCCGAATTTTCGCACCAGCGCCAACGAATACAGCCCGGCCAAGGCCAAGGCCCTGCTCGACATGTATGGCTACCTCGATCGCGACGGCGACGGCTACCGCGAGATGCCGGATGGCTCGCCGCTGGTCCTCAAATTCAATTCCACGCCGAATGCCCGCGACAAACAGATCGACGAACTCTTCACGCGCAGCATGAACGAAATTGGACTGAAGTTGGCGGTGCGCAAGGCCAAGTGGCCGGACCTGCTCAAGGAATCGAATGCCGGCAAGTTGATGATGTGGCAACTTGGCAGTTCCGCTGCTTCGCCCGATGCCAACGACTGGCTGACTTCGTTGTACGGGCCGAACGCGGGCTTCAAGGGAAATCGTGCCCGATTCAAATTGGAAGCTTACGATCGAGCCTATGAAAAAGCCCAGCGCCTGCCGGACAGTCCGGAACGCACCGCCCTGTACCAGGAAATGGCCAAGCTGATGGTGGCGTATGCGCCCTGGAAAATCAATACTCACCGCATCCATACCGACATGTGGTACCCGTATGTGATCGGTTTTCGCCGACCGCTGGTGCAGACCCAGAGCTGGTGGAGGTTCGTGGACATTGACCTCCAGGCGCGGCGCGATTACCTGGCCGGAAAATAAGAAAGGGAATGGCGTGATCGCCTATATTTTCAGACGCCTCTGGCAAATGATCCCGACCCTGGCCGGCGTGGTCCTGCTGATCTTCTTCCTGTTCAACTGGGTGGGCGGCGACCCGGCGCTGGTGTTGGCGGGCAAGATCACCAATCCCGAGCAGATCGCCAACATCCGCCGCCAGCTCGGCGTGGACGAACCGTACTGGTACCAGTTGTGGGTATTCGTCAAGCAGATCGTCACTTTCGACTTCGGTCGTTCCTGGGCCACCAACGAGGAGGTGTCGCATATCTTCCTGACCCGTCTCGGCCCGACGCTGACCATCATGCTGCCGGTGCTGGTGCTGGAGACGGTCATCGGGGTGGTGCTGGCCATCGGCGTGGCCTACGTGAATGGCACCGTCACCGACCGCATGATCATGATGATCTGCACCGTGGCGATGTCGATTTCCTTCCTGGTCTACATCATCGTTGCCCAATACCTGTTCGGCTTCCGGCTCGGCTGGTTCCCGGTGCAGGGCTGGAGCGAAAGCTACTGGCGCAACGTCACCACCTTTGCCCCGCTGCCGATCATGCTGGCAGTCTTCGTCGGCCTGGCGCCCGTGCTGCGCCTGTACCGGAGTTTCTTCCTCGACGAAATCAATCACGACTATGTGCGCACGGCGCGCTCCAAGGGCCTGGCGGAAAAGATCGTGATGCTGAAACACGTGCTGAGAAATGCGCTGATCCCGATCCTGACCAATATCGGCATCGCCCTGCCGGGAATCTTCATCGGTTCCTTCCTGATGGAAACCTTCTTCTCGATCCCGGGGATAGGCCGTGAAATCCTGGTGGCGGTGAATCGTTCGGATTTTCCGGTGATCAAGGCGGCGACGGTATACCTGGCGATGATCACCATGTTCATCAACCTGTTGGTCGACGTGATGTACAAAGTCGTCGATCCGCGCGTCACGCTGAAATGAGGACAAGAGCATGAGCGCGGTGCTGACCCAACCCCACCCTTCTCGCCAGCGACATTCACCGGGACTATGGACGCTGGCCTGGCGGCGCCTGAAACGCGACCGGGTGGGCATGCTGTGCCTGGTGGTGGTGGCATTCTTCCTGTCGTTGATGGTCGCGTCCTACCTGGGTATCGTCGCCGGCAACTGGTCGAATGAAGTAGGTATTTCCTACGCCAACCCGCTATTCCTGGCGGGAGAGGAAAATCTCGAAGCCGCCCACATGGGATCGTCCGCGTCCGCCGCGCATATCCCGGTTGCCGATCTGTCCGCCGTCGATCCGCTGGCGCCGCGCTACCGGGAATGGGAGGAACGCACCGCCAGGATCCAGGTCACCGAAACACCACGCGCCGAGACCCTGTTGCTGGGCGGGGACAAGTGGGGCCGCGACGTGCTGCAAAAGACCATCAAGGGGGCGGAGACGTCGATCTTCGTCGGCCTGACCGCCGCCCTGCTGGCCACCATCATCGGCACTGGGCTGGGCGGATTGTCCGGCTACATGGGCGGCAGGATCGGCGACGTGCTGGAGTGGTTCTACAACGTGTTCACCTCGATTCCCTACATCCTGTTGATCCTGTCCTTCGCGGCGGTGCTCCGGCAGGGGCTGGACACCATCATCTTCATCCTCGCCTGCACCGGCTGGACCGGCATCTACCGCCTGGTGCGCTCCGAATACATCAAGCATGCCTCGCGCGAGTACGTCAAGGCCGCCCAGGCCATCGGCGCCACGCACACGCGGCGGATGTTCGTGCATATCCTGCCGAACGTCAGCCACGTCAGCCTGGTGCAGCTTTCCCAGCATGTGGTTCAGTTCATCAAGGCGGAAGTGATCCTGTCTTTCCTGGGGCTGGGGGTGCCGGTCGATTCAGTCTCCTGGGGCACCATGCTGGCCGAAGCCCAGACCGAACTGGTAATCGGCAAGTGGTGGCAGCTCGCCGCCGCCGGGGTGTCGATGGCGATATTGGTGACGGCGTTCTCGATGCTCACCGATTCCCTGCGCGACGCCCTCGACCCGAAAATGAAATGAGCAATATGGAACAGCCGCTGCTACAGGTACGAAACCTCGGGGTCAACTTTCGCCTGGAGGGAGGCACGCTCTTCGAGGCCGTGAAGAACATTTCCTTCGAGGTGCCGAAGAATTCCACCGTGGCCCTGGTGGGCGAATCGGGCAGCGGCAAGTCGGTATCGGCGATGGCCGTGATGCGCCTGCTGCCGCGCGAATCGGCGATCGTCTCGGCGGCCAGCGAAATCCTCTTCGAGGGCAGCGACTTGCTCAAGCTGTCCGACGAGGGGATACGCGCGGTACGCGGCAAGGATGTCTCGGTGATCTTCCAGGAGCCGATGAGTTCGCTGAATCCGGTGTTTACGGTGGGTGACCAGATCGCCGAGATCCTCTGCCTGCACATGGGCCTGTCGCGGGCGCAAGCCTGGCGGCGCGCCGAAGAGTTGATGCATGAAGTCGGCATTCCCGATCCAGGCCTGCGCATCAAGTCTTTTCCGCATGAGTTGTCGGGCGGCCAGCAGCAGCGGGTGATGATCGCCATCGCGATCGCCTGCAACCCCAAGCTGCTGATCGCCGATGAGCCGACCACCGCCCTGGATGTGACCATCCAGAAACAGATTCTCGATCTGCTCGCCAGCCTCCAGGCACGCCACAAGATGTCGGTGCTGTTCATCACCCACGACCTCGCCGTGGTGGGCGAAATTGCCGATCACGTGGTGGTCATGCAGAACGGCGAGATCAAGGAAAAGGCCAGCGCCAAACAGATCTTCGAAACGCCCCGAGACCCTTATACCAAGGCATTGTTGTCCTGCCGGCCGAACGTCGATGAGCGCCCCATGCGCCTGCCGGTGATCGCCGATTTTCTCCAGGCGGGCGGGGCGGCGCGCCTCAAGCTCGAACAGCGTCGCCGCGGTTACCGCGACGACGATGAGATCGTGCTGGAGGTCAAGAATCTTTCCAAACACTTCCGCTTGAAGGAAGGCTTGTTCAAATCCCGCGACGTGGCGGCGGTGAAGGACGCCAGCTTCAAACTGGCCCGCGGCAAGACCCTGGGCCTGGTGGGGGAGTCCGGTTCCGGCAAGACCACGGTCGGGCTGACGCTGATGCGCCTGCATGAATCGAGCGGCGGCGAGGTGCTGTTCGATGGGGTCGACTTGCTCAAGCTCTCCGAAGCGGATTTCATGAAATACAAGCGCCGCATCCAGATCGTTTTCCAGAATCCCTACGCCTCCCTCAATCCGCGCTTCACGGTCGGCCAGATCCTGATGGAACCGCTGACCATCCACCGGCTCGCTGCCGGCAATCGGCAATGCATCGAGATGGCGATGGCGCTGCTGGAGCGGGTCGGGCTGCCGGAGGAATCTTTCCACAAATACCCGCATGAGTTTTCCGGCGGCCAGCGCCAGCGCATCGCCATCGCGCGCTGCCTGACGATGAAGCCGGACGTGCTGATCTGCGACGAATCGGTTTCCGCACTGGATGTTTCCGTCCAGGCCCAGGTGCTGAACCTGTTGCAGGATTTGCAGGACGAATACCGCATGAGCTATATCTTCATTTCCCACGACCTGGCGGTGGTCAAATACATCTCGGACCAGGTGATGGTGATGTCGGACGGCGACGTCATCGAAGTCGCCAACTCGGATGACATCTACCTGAATCCGCAGCAGGAATACACCCGGCAATTGTTGGGCTCGATTCCCCGGGGGTGGCAGGGAAATTAGTCACACTCGACTCAAATTGGATTCGCGCTACTTCCGGGATTTACTTACAATACCCAACTGAAGCCACCTGAACCGCTCCGTTCCGCGGAGTGCCCCGAGCAAACCAGCATAGTCCGCAGCCATGGCCGAGATCGAGCAATTCCAGGAAGACGTTGAGCTCAGCCTGCGCGAGGTCGAGGGTCTGCTGGTGCGTCACAAGCGGGTCGAGGACCTGGTGCATCGCCAAGAGATGAAGAAGCATGACCTTGTCGAAGGCATGGTCCACAAGCAGCATACCGCCGAGTTGCAGAACAAGCTCGACGTCCTGCCGCCGGCTTTTCTGGCCTACATCCTGGAGAGCCTGCCCGACGATGACCGTCTGCTGATCTGGAACATGGTCAAGGGCGATCGGGCAGAACAAATTCTCGGCGAACTTTCCGATTCGGTTCGGGAAGAGTTGATCGGGAAGCAGTCGTTCCCGAGAAAGAAGATCATGCTGAGTGCCTTCGAACTCCAGGAGGGACGCCTGCGCCAGATCCAGGTGGACACCCATGAGGACCTGGTCAAGGCCAACCCGATCTGGGTGGACCTGGTCGCACCGTCCAACGAGGAGCGCGCCTGGGTCGGGGAAATCTACGGCCTGGATCTGCCCGACCCGGAATACCACACCGACCTGGAGGCCAGCGCGCGCTTCTATGTGGAAGAGGACGGCGCGATCTATTTGCACTCGGATTTCCTCCTCGACAAGGAAGACGAGTCGCGCAACGTCGCGGTGACCTTCATCCTGCATCGGAACATTCTGTTTTCGGTGCGCATGGTGGAACTGCCGGTGTTCCGCTTGCAGCGCCTGCGGGCGCGTACCCAGGTGGGCTATGTCACCGATGGCAAGGATGTCCTGCTGGACCTCTACGCCGCCGATGTGGAGTATTCCGCGGACGCGCTGGAAGACGTCTACGCAGCCCTCGAAGCCGTCGGCAAGCAGGTGTTGAGCACCGAGATGACGGACACCGAAGCCGCCAAGGTGCTCGCCGCCATCGCCGGGGAAGAGGATCTCAACGGACGCATCCGCCGCAATGTGCTGGACACCCGCCGCGCGGTCTCCTTCCTGGTGCGCGGCCGTCTCCTGTCCAGCAACCAGCTCGAAGACACCCAGCAGATCCTGCGCGACATCGAATCGCTGGACGGACATACCTCCTTCCTGTTCGGCAAGATCAACTTCCTGATGGACGCCACGGTCGGCTTCATCAACATCAACCAGAACAAGATCATCAAGATCTTCTCCGTGGCCTCGGTGGCCTTGCTGCCGCCGACGCTGATCGCCAGCATCTACGGCATGAACTTCAAGGGCTGGTTCCCGGAGGTCAACTGGGATTACGGCTACCCGTTCTCGCTGGCGCTGATGGTGTTCTCGGTGGCGGTTCCGTTCTACCTGTTCTACAAACGGGGCTGGCTCAGGTGAGACATTCGGCCAAGCTTGGTGGTTGCAGACGGAAATTGTCATTTGCCTGATTCCGACGGTCCTTGCCCGGACCGGGAAAGGAATTTTATGAATTTGCCCAAGTCGCTGTGCCGCATATCCCGCCACTGGCGTGGAGTCGCGGCGGCGACCGCTCTGCTGCTGTGCGCTTGGCACGGCAGTGCCGGCGCAGACGAGCTTAGAATCGGCGGAACAGGCAGCGCGCTGGGCACCATGCAGTTGCTTGCCGAAGCGTTTGCCGCCGGGCGTCCGGATATCAAGATCAAGATCGTGCCCAGTCTTGGCAGCGCGGGAGGCATCCAGGCAGTTGCCAGCGCGGCGATCGACGTGGCGGTGAGTTCGCGGCCTCTGAAGGAGCACGAACTCAAGTTAAGCATTCGCGAATTCGAATACGGACGAACGCCGTTTGTGTTTGCGGTGGGCGCGAAATCCAGAATTGTCGAAACCACTCTGGCACAACTGGTCGCGATCTATGCCGGACAGCAGACGACATGGCCGGACGGCAGCCCGGTTCGGCTGGTTCTTCGCCCGGCCAGCGACAGCGACAGCCAAATGATCAGGAATTTGTCTGCGGAAATGGCGGCGGCACTGGCGCTGGCCGGGAAGCGTCCGGGAATCCGGATTTCGGTGACCGATCAAGAGGCCGCCGACGATCTCGAAAGGATCCCCGGCGCGATTGGTCCGGCGGCGTTGACGCTGATCCTCTCCGAACGGCGCAAGTTGAGGGCGCTCAGGCTCGACGGCAAGGATCCCACGCCGAAAAACCTGGCTTCCGGCGAATATCGTTATTTCAAGCGCTTGTTCGTGGTGACGGAAAGCCGGCGCCCGGTGGTTGCGAGCCAGTTCGTCGCCTTCATTCAGACCCCAGCCGGCCGCAAGATCCTGGCGGACACCGGTCACTGGATTCCATGAAGACATGGACCTAGTTCCGCCTCCTGACGACGACCGGCTGACCACGCTGGTAAGCCGGATTGCGCTGGCGGTCGCGCTGCTGGTTGCAGTGACCTTACCGCTAGGCTATGCGGCGCTGACCTACCGGAGCAACGCCGAACTGGTTGCGACGGAGGCCTACGTCAAGGCTGGCGCAGTCACCGCGCTGGCGAGCGGAAATCCCGAGTTATGGATGTATCAGGTTCCGCGTATCGAAGAGGCGCTGATAGCGCGCGCGGTGGGTCTGGATCACCAGATGGCGGCACTGACGGACGCAGCCGGAAGTCGCCTGGTCAGCTTCGGGGAGATGCCCCATTTTCCGGTATTGAAGCGTTCTCAGCCGGTGTATGAGTCGGGGAGGGTGGTCGGCTACGTCCAGATATTTCATTCCTTGCGCGACGACCTGTACGGGACGGCGCTAGCTGCGCTGCTCGGCTTGCTGCTGGGTGGCGCCACATACGCTGCCCGGATCCTGCCGCTACGCGCCTTGCGGCGGGCGACCAGCGAGTTGTCCGGCCAGCAGGCGCGTTATGCCACGGCCGTCGAATCGGCCATGGAAGGCTATATGCAAATCGAAACCGGGGGGCGCTTATGTGAAGTGAACGCCGCCTTATGCACGCTGACCGGCTATTCCCGCGATGAAATGCTGGCACTTACGGTCGCCGATCTGGATACCGCGGAGATTGCCGGCCGCCTGCTGGTCCGCGGCGCCGCGGGTCGCCATCAGCGTTTCGAGACCCGCTGGAAACGCCGCGATGGCAGCATCATCGACGTCGAGGTCAGTGCCGCCAATCTGGTGCAGGACGGCGGCAAGCTGTTTTGCTTCGTGCGCGATATCACCGACAAGAAACGCTCCGACGAGCAGATCTGGTTCCAAGCCAACTTCGATTCCCTGACCGGCTTGCCCAACCGCAGGATGTTCCACGACCGGCTCGAACAGGAAATCAAGAAGGCGCATCGCGCCAGCCATCGTGCGGCGCTGCTGTTCATCGATCTGGACCGATTCAAGGAAGTCAACGATACGCTGGGGCACGACCACGGCGACCTGCTGCTGGCCGAGGCGGCGCGCCGCATCGGCGAATGCGTGCGCGAGACCGACACGGTGGCGCGTCTGGGCGGCGACGAATTCACCGTGGTGATGGCGGAGCTGGATGACAGCGGCAGCACCGAGCGCGTCGCCCGCAACATCCTGGCGCAACTGGCGGCGCCGTTTCAGCTGGGGAGCCAGGAGGTGTCGGTGTCGGCCAGCATCGGCATCGCCATCTACCCTGACGATGCGGCAACCGCCAAGGAGTTGCTGAAGAATGCCGATCGGGCGATGTACGCCGCCAAGAGTCTGGGGCGGAATCGCTACAACTACTTCAACGCTGCGCACTCCGGCTCGTCGCCGGCCTGAGGCGTCAGGAAGAAAACACGCCCTGCGCCGCGGCGACCGTCGCGTCGATGTCGGCGTCGCTGTGCGCCGCCGAGACGAAGCCGGCTTCGAAGGCCGATGGCGCCAGGTAATGGCCTTGCTCCAGCATGGAATGGAAGAAGCGGTTGAAGGCGTCCTTGTCCGTCGCCATGACTTCGGCATAGGAGGTCGGCGGCTGGGCGGAAAAATAGAGACCGAACATGCCGCCTATCGACTGGGCGCAAAAAGCGATGCCGTGCCGCGCCGCCGCCGCGGTCAGGCCATCGCAGAGGCGCCGGGTCCTCGCGGTCAGCGCGGCGTAGAACCCCGGCGCCTGGATCTTCTTCAGCGTCGCCAGGCCGGCCGCCACCGACAGCGGATTGCCGGACAGCGTCCCGGCCTGATAGACCGGCCCCAGCGGGGCGATCTTTTCCATGATGTCGCGGCGGCCACCGAAGGCGCCGAGCGGCATGCCGCCACCGATCACCTTGCCGAAAGTCGACAGGTCGGGGGTGATGCCATAGAGGCCTTGGGCCGAATTCAGACCGACGCGGAAGCCGGTCATCACTTCGTCGAAAATCAGCACTGCGCCATGGCGTGTGCATAGTTCGCGCAATGCCTTGAGGAATTCCGGCTTGGGGGCGATCAGGTTCATGTTGCCGGCGACCGGCTCGACGATGACGCAGGCGATCTTCTCGGCGTGCTTGGCGAAGGCATCGGCAAGCTGCTGCGGATCGTTGTAGTCGAGCACCAGCGTGTGCTGGGCGAGATCGGCCGGCACGCCGCTCGAAGAGGGATTGCCGAAGGTCAACATGCCGCTGCCGGCTTTCACCAGCAGGCTGTCGGAGTGGCCGTGATAACAGCCTTCGAACTTGATCAACGCATCCCGGCCGGTGTAGCCGCGCGCCAGGCGGATGGCGCTCATCGT
>JBAYJH010000063.1:0-18743 GCA_041665185.1 Sterolibacterium sp. | reverse complement strand
GGACCGGAGACCTACGCCAACTGCTCGACCATCGGCTTCGGCGATGCCGGCGAGAACAACTGGCCGGTGGGCTGCGGCCATCCCTGTATCGGCTGCACCGAGAAGGGCGTCGGCTTCGCCAAGCCGATCCACCAGGTGGCCAAGATGCTCAACGTGGCGCCGCCCCTGCAATATCCGCGCATCGTCGAGGAGCAGGGAAGAGCGGCTTCATTCGCTTCGGCCGCGGCGGTCGCGGCCATTGCCGGCGCGGCAGCGGGCGGGGCGGCCATGCTGGCCAGAAATCTTGGCAAGTCGGTCGCAGGAGAACAACCCCGAAAGACCGCCACGCCAGAAACAGTGGAGTGAGAGCCATGGACCGTCGCAATTTCTTCAAGGCTTCCCTGGCGGGCGGCGCGGCGCTGGCCACCGCAACGACCTCCCGTCCGGTTCAGGGGCGCGAGACCCACAGCATCTCCCCCGATGCGCTCGGCCTGCTCTATGACTCGACGCTGTGCATCGGCTGCAAAGCCTGTGTCGCGGCCTGCAAGGAGGCCAATGGCATGCCGCCGGAGTTCCAGGCGGACACCGAGCAGCCCTACTGGGACATGCCGCTGGACATCTCCGGCAAGACCCTCACCGTCATCAAGCTCTATCGCGACGGCAGCATGGACAAGAAGGACGAGGAACACGACGGCTACGCTTTCATCAAGAAATCCTGCATGCACTGCGTCGATCCGTCCTGCGTCTCGGCCTGTCCGGTGTCGGCCATGAGCAAGGACCCCCAGACCGGCGTCGTCAGCTATGACAAGGGCGCTTGCATCGGCTGCCGCTACTGCGTCGTCGCCTGTCCTTTCGGCGTGCCGCGTTTTACCTACGACCAGACCTTTCCGCAGATCAACAAGTGCCAGCTATGCCAGCACCGCTGGCAAGACGGCAAGTACTCGGCCTGCGCCGAAGTCTGCCCGACCGGCGCTACCCTCTATGGCAAGGTTGCCGATCTCAAGGTGGAAGCGGCGCGCCGCCGCGGGCTCAAGCCCGGCACGCCGACCACGTTCCCACGCGGCCGCTTGGGCGGGCCGGACCAGAACTACCCCGGGGTCGTCGCCAGGTATGTCGATCACCTCTACGGCGAGACCGAGTTCGGCGGCACCCAGATGGTCATGCTCTCCGGCGTGCCTTTCGACAAGCTCGGCTATCCGAACCTGCCGCCGCGTTCCGACGCCGCGATCACCGAGACCCTACAGCATGGGCTGTATGGTGGGATGGTCATGCCGCTGGTATTCCTCGGCGCCCTGGCCTACGCTGCCAAGCGCAACAGCCGCCAGTACGATGAACCGGACCAGGGAGACGACCATGGCTGAGCATGCTCATGTTCACCCCCCCACGCCGCTTGGCGGCAAGCTGGTCACGCCCGTCACTCTGTGCCTTGCCGCCATCTCCCTGGCAACCGGCGTCGTCATGGTGGTGCGCTTCATTTTTGGCCTCGGGGCGGTCACCAACCTCAGCGACGGCTATCCTTTCGGTATCTGGATCGTCTATGACGTGGTGATCGGCTCGGCTTTTGCCTGCGGCGGCTACACCATGGCGCTGCTGGTGTATATCTTCAACAAGGGCGAATACCACCCGCTGGTGCGGCCGGCCCTGCTGGCTTCGGTATTCGGCTATAGCCTCGCCGCCGTCTCGGTGATCATGGACATGGGCCGCTACTGGAACGCCTGGCACATCTTCTGGCCCGGCTACGCGAATGTGAACTCGGTGCTGTTCGAGGTCGCGACCTGCATTTCGCTGTATATCCTCGTCATGTGGATCGAGTTCTCGCCGGCCTTCCTGGACAAGTTCGCCGTCGGTTTTCTCAAGAAGGTCGTCCCCGACGTGAAGAAGATCGTCGCCAAGCTGATGTTCCTGCTCATTGCCCTGGGCGTGCTGCTGCCCTCGATGCACCAGTCGTCGCTGGGTTCGATGCTGCTCATCCTGGGCGACCAGGTCAATCCGCTGTGGCAATCCGGCTACCTGCTGCCGCTCGAATACCTGATGACCGCCGTACTGCTGGGCTTCGCGGTGGTGGTGGTGGAGGCGACGCTGGTCTCCGTGGGCTTCAGGCGGCCCATGGAAACTCCCCTGTTGGCGAAACTCGCCGGGTTCATCTGGGGCCTGCTGCTGGCTTATCTGGCGCTGCGCATCGGCGGACTGGCGCTGCGCGGCGCGTTCCCTTACGCCTTCGCGGTCTCGCTGGAAGCATTCTGGTTCTGGGTCGAGATGCTCTGCTTCATCGCGCCCTTGATCCTGCTCGCCAAGCCGGCCGGCCGCGGCAACCCCGGCAAGCTCTTCGGTGCGGCGGTGCTGCTGATGGTGGGAGGGTTCATGCTGCGCGTCAACGGTTTCCTGGTCGGTTACGAAACCGGCCCCGGCTGGCAATACTTCCCTTCCCTGCCCGAACTGATCGTCACGGTCGGCCTGATTTCGTTCGAAATCCTCGCCTACATCGTCCTGGTCAAGCTGCTGCCGATCTTGCCCGCAGTGAAACCGGCATGAGTTCGACACGGGCGATCGTTCTCGGCATCGGCAATATCCTGCTTTCCGACGAAGGCGTGGGCGTGCGCGCCGTCGAGGCGTTGCGCGGGGCGTATACACTGCCCACTGAGGTCGAGGTCATCGACGGCGGCACTTCGGCCATGGAGCTGCTCGACAAGCTGGCGCGCTGCGAACTGCTGATCGTCGTGGATGCCGTCAATGCCGGCCGGCCGCCGGCCAGCGTGGTGCGTTTGTCGGGGGATGAAGTCCCGCTATTCTTCCGCTCCAAACTCTCCCCCCGCCAGATAGGCCTTGCCGATGTGCTGGCGAGTCTCGCGCTGCTTGGCGAGGCACCGCGGGAAACCATCATCGTTGCTGTCCAGCCCGTTACGCTGAGTCTGGGCATGCGGCTATCCGGCGAGATCCGTGCGCTTCTGCCCGAAGTCGTGGAACAAGTGGTCGCCGATCTGCATAGCCATGGCTATCGAGTACAAGAGCGTAATGCCCTCGCCGTCTGACCAGTTGCCCGCGCAATGAACGCCGATCCCAACGAACTCTCGGCCCGCGAGATCTGGATCCGGCTGCTGCTTTACCCCAGCCATACGCTGCCGACCGCCGCCGCCCCGGTGCTGGTCGGCGTCGGACTGGCCGTACGCGATGGCGTCTTCTCGCCGCTGCCCATGCTGATAGGCTTTCTGGCGAGCTGGCTGATTCATGTGGGCGGCGTCTTCAACGACAACCACGAGCTGCTGCGCCGCCATCCGCACGTCCCGGAGCACCCGGAGCTGCTCCTGGCCCTACAGTCCGGGACGCTGACTTTCGCCGGCCTGCGCAACGCCATCCTGGTCTGCTTCTTACTGGCTGCCCTGACGGGGCCCTATCTCATCAACATCGGCGGCCCGACTGCGTTCGCCATCGGCATGGTCGGCGCGGCTTCCGGCTATTTCTACGCCGGCGGGCCGCAGCCTTACGTGAAGCATGGCCTGGCCGATCCCATATTCTTCATCATGTTCGGCATGGTCGCGGTCGTCGGCACTTATTACATTCAATGGGCCGCCTTGCACGGGCTCGCGTCACATGGTCTCGACGCCGTGCTGCAACTGCCTTGGGACATCTGGCTGATCGGGGTGCCGGTGGGCGCGCTGGTGGTCAACGTGATGCTCATCGACGATATCCGCGACCGCCACTTCGATGCCCAGAAAGGCTGGCGTACCTGCGCGGTGCGCTCGGGTCTGGGCGGTATCCGCAAGGAGTATTTCGCGCTGTCGGTCTTCGCCTATGTGCTGCCGCTGGCGTTCTGGCTCTGGTTCGGGTGTAGCGCCTGGATCTTCCTGCCGCTGCTCACCCTGCCCATGGCCTACAGGATCTGGGGGGCGGTCAGCACGCTCGATCAGACCAGGGATTTGATCATGATGTCGCCCAAGGCCTCCTATCTTTCCCTGCTCTACGCGGCGCTCCTGGCCATTGGTGTAGCGATGCCCTGACGATAGGACATGCTCACTTGCAGCTATACGGATTTTCTGCAAAACTGCCAACCATTAAAGCAGCCCTGACTATTACCGGGCGTGGCGTCATCACACTCCCAACTCAATTCCGCAAAACCCTCGGCACCTGCGGCAGTGTGCCGACCTATGTGCAAAAGCGTCTTTAGAGCCCGGGTCGAGGAGCCAAAGGGCACATTGACTGCATGGCTTGGTCGATCAATTCGCGGCGTAACCAGGATGACAAGTTACATGGCAAGTCGCTATGGGCCGGGCTTCGGAGCTTGTTGAGCGACGACCCGATTCGCCTTCAACAGACTCCCAAGATCATTCAAGCGGTTGATCGACGACTCGGTAAATACGTGCCCCGCCGACAGAAGTAGGTTGCCATCCGAAAAGTGAATGCTTTCCTTCAAGATCATCCCCGGTCGCAACCGCTGTAGTGGGAGGTGGCGGCTGCTCCAGTCTTCATTACGGGAAGTCTGGACGCTGTCTGGCAGCGGGATGGACGCGCCGAGGACACTTGTCGGTGATTGCGGCTCGGTACTGGGAAGACGCTTGAACGAGGTCCGCACGGCTTCATAGGCTAGAGGAGGATGGAGATGAAGGCGCTCGGACAAAGCCGTGGCAAGCTTCTTATCCACCATGGCCGGCGTGAAAGGCTTGACCAGGAATCCGTTCACGTCCAGTGCCAATGCCGCCCCGAGAATTTCCGATTGCGAGAATGCGGTGAGGACCACGACCCGGGTCTCCCGCTTAGCCAGCGTTCTCCCTGAACGAATCATTTGAACCAGTTCCAGGCCATTCTTTCCGGGCATGTCGATATCGGTAACCAGCAAGTCAAATGCATTCCCATCGAACAACCGTAGCGCCGATTCGGCGTTGCCGACATCTGCGACATTGTCGAAACCCAGAGAATGAAGGACGGAAACGATCAATTTTCGCGTGAATTCGTCGTCTTCGACGACGAGAACGTTCTTCTCGCCGGCAACATCCTTGGGCGGTTGCCATGAAGCGACGGGCTTGCGGCTATAGGTCTCCGTGAATTGTCGAAATGCCGCAAGGTGCATAGGCTTGGCTATAAAGTAGCCTTGGGCCATGTCGGCTCCCATGCGCTTCAGCGCGTCCCAATCCTGTTGGGTCTCGGCGCCTTCGGCAACGCTCTTGATTCCCAGTTTGTGCGCCATGTCGATACTAGACTCCACGATGATTTTCATTGCCGGGCTAGCGTGGCAGTCCTTAACGAAACTCTGGTCGATCTTAAGTTCGCTAAAGGCGATCCGCGTCAATTGCTGCATGCTGGAATAGCCGGTTCCGTAATCGTCGATTGACAGTGCGAAGCCGTTCATGACCAGGCGAGCTAGATTCTCCAGGGCGCGAGCGACGTCGGTCATGGCCGCCGACTCGGTAATTTCCAACACGATGTATTCCGGATCGATTCCCGCACTGCGTACTGTCTGAGTGATCCGCTCGGCGAGGGCGTCCTTGTCCAATGAAATCAGCGATAGGTTGACCGAAACGCTCAGCGGGAGGCCGCTGTCGCGCAACAAACGGCAAGCCGCGGCCGATTTGCCGAGCACCAGGAAGGTAAGATCCTCGATGTCGTCGCTCTGTTCCAGTTTCGAAATGAATGCGTACGGTCCGATGACGCCGTGCTCAGGATGAATCCAGCGCGCCAGCGCCTCGGCTCCCACCAAACGCCCCGACTTCAAGTCCACCTTGGGTTGGAAAAATGGCTCGAACTGATTGGCACGGATTCCTTCACGGATCTCGGCAAGCGTGAAGGATTTCGCGTCACCGGGTTGTTCCCACTTGCTCTCCGCGTGATCATGCAGGTCCAGCATCTCCTTGAGGCGCGCTAAAATGATGGGCTTCTCGACCGTACCCAGCAACATGAGGCCATACATTCGAGCCATCCTTCCCACCGACGACAGCAGCTTGGCGTCGAACGAACTGGTAATGATGATGGCGACCTTATGCGACTCCTTGCCGAGACGGCGCAGGAACTCGACGCCATCCATTTCGGGCATCTTCAAGTCGCAAATCGCCACGTCAATCGGGCGCGAACCGGCCGACCGAACGATGTCGAGCGCCTGCCTGCCGTTGGCGGATTCCGAAATCAACGTCACACCCAGCGTACGCAGCATGCCGACCACCAGGCCGCGCTGAAACTCGTCATCTTCCACAACCAACAAATGCAGGTCATCGGCCGCCACCATGCCCTCCTTCGCTGATCTCGCGGAATCGTCCGGTTTCGCCGAGGAAGATATCGAGGCGTCCCGCCTCTTCCGTCAGCGCCTCTCTCATCATTCCCGCGGCCTTCAGATCGCCGAGCTTTGCGGCGCGTTCGATCGCGGAGCAGATTCCGGCCAGTGCCTCGGCGCCAACCATGCGGCACGCGCCTTTCATCCGATGGGCGGTGCTGCCGCCTTGGACAAGTTCCCCATTCTCCAAGACTTGCAACAGCTTGGCACAGTCGGCGCGAACATGCCGCCGAAAGTCCTTGAGTACTTGAAGCTGTCCGGGCCCTTCGGGCACGACCTGGGAAAGCACGGCTAAATCGATTGGCGACTTGCGGGGATCGACCCCTGCTCCATCGGCCGAGACGGAGACGATCCCGCTGTCGGCACCTTCGAGTGACAGGCAGGACGCGAGAGCCTTCTTCAGTTGCGCCAGGTCGTTCGGCTTAACGAGCAATTCGTCCATGCCGGCGTCACGACACTTGTTGCGCTCCTCGGCGAGTGCATTGGCCGTCCACGCGATGACCGGGGTGCGCGGACGTGCTAGCGCGGCTTCGGTCGCGCGTATCGCCTGCGTCAGGGTGTAACCGTCCATTCCCGGCATGTGGCAGTCGGTGATGAGCACCGCGAAGCATCCCTTCTGCCACATCTCCAGCGCGGTTGTCCCGTCGTCGGCTGTTTCGACCCGCAAACCGAGCAGCGCGAGTTGGCGCGCCAGCAGATTGCGGTTAATCGGATGATCGTCGACCGCCAGGGCAATTGGTGCATCCGCGCCACCTTGAAACAAAGGCGTGACCCGCCGGTGTTCTAGTTCAGGATGAGCGCTCGGCACGGTTGCATCCGGCGCGTCCGCGACCAAGAAGGTGAGCGTGATGCTGAACGTCGTGCCCTGACCGGGCTCGCTGGCAATTTCGATCTTCCCGTTCATCAAATCCGCGAGGCTGCGACAGATCGCTAGGCCCAACCCGGTTCCGCCGTACATGCGGGCGGTGTCGGCGCCGCCTTGCCGATAGCGCTGGAACAAATGCTGCTGATCTTCGACGGTGATGCCGACTCCCGTATCCTTAACCGAAAAACGCACGCGTTCGCCGCCATTGAGCCGATCGACCAGGTCGGCGCGAACCTCCACCTCGCCACGATGAGTGAATTTGATCGCGTTGCTGACGAAATTGTTCAGCACCTGCGACAGTCGCAGCGGATCCGCTATGTGCGCGGGACCGAGGCGTGAATCCGCATGCTGCCACAATACCAAGCTCTTGGCGCTGGCGACGCGTGAATACGTGTTGACCACGTCCTGGAGCAACTGTGGTATCGATGTCGCCTGTGGCGACATCTCAAGCTTGCCTTCCTGGATTTTCGACCAGTCCAGAATGTCGTTAACGATGCGCAACAGCCCCCGTGCCGAGGCCCATGCCGTATTCAGCGTTTCGCGTTGATCGCCCTCCAGATCGCTCATCGAAAGCAGTTCCAGCATGCCCAGCAGCCCGGTAAGTGGTGTGCGGATTTCGTGGCTCATGGTGGCGAGAAACGAATCCTTGGTGCGATTGGCCAATTCCGCCTGGTCCTTGGCCAGGATCAGACTCTGTTCAGCCTCTTTGCGCTGCGTGATATCGGATGCGATGCCATTGAAATGCCGCCGCCCCGTCAACCACATTTCACTCACCGCCAGCGACATCGGAAAAGTGCTGCCGTTCTTGCGTCGACCGACGACCTCGCGCCCGCGGCCTATGACGCGCTCCTTCCCGGTGCTGAGATAATTCGCGATGTAGCCGTGGTGTTCGCTGCGATAGGGCTCCGGCATCAGAATGCTGACTTTCTCGCCGATCGCTTCGCCGGCACTGTAGCCGAATAGGCGCTCCGCGGCCGGATTGAAGGACTCGATGCGGCCGTCTTCGTCGATCGTGATGATGCCGTCGGCGACCGTGTCGAGGATGCTCTGAATTCGAGTCGAGCCATCGCGCAACGCCTCGATCGACGCGTCGAGGTTCCGGTTCACGATGGTCAAGCTGGCCGTTTTCTCCTCCGCCCGTTGGCGCTCCTTGCGTTCGCTGGCGTGCGCCGTGGCGAGCCGGCCGTAAAGCTTGCCGTTTTCCAATAGCAGGAGCATGAGTACGGCGCTGCCCGCCAGCACGCCATAGATACGGCCCGCATACCAACCAAGGTCGTAGCGACCATGGTTGAGTACCGCGTCCAGTGCGCTCTCGAATATCCACACACACATGACCACCATCAGCCAAAGATCGATTACCGAATGTGGCCTGCGCCACCAGAGAATAGCCAGTGCGACAAGGCTAAGCATCCAGACGGCGGTGGCAACGATAATCTTCGCCGGGGTATCCAAATCCCCTGCCATGATCGATGGGAGGACGTTCTGACCGGCCGTGGCGAGCAAGGTCAGCGCGCATGCCAGGACCAATGCCGCCATCACATGGAGCAGCGCAGCCGAAAGGACGTCGTGGCGGGATCGTATCGACTCGTTGCCGCCATCCTTGAGCAGTGCGTAGCCGATAAAGAACAGCGGAAAGCCGCCATGCCACAGAAAGAAAATCCACGCGGTGCCTTCCGACCCGGCGCCGAAAAGGCCGTTGGGCGCGAAGAGCCCGGGGAAGCTGAGGGCATGGGAAATCGCCATGGCGGCGCTGAACAGATAGCCGCTACCGAGCACCAGCAGTGCCCGGGACTGCCGCATGTTGTATTGTCCAAACAGCAGTACCGCCGTGATCAGCTCAACGATGACGAACGCGGACTGATAGATCGGTAGGAAGGCTGGAACCTGGGGCAGGGGACGGCTTGCAAACGGCGCCACGGCTACAAACACTACCAGCGATGCAATGAATACGACGTTCGCCGCGCGCCGGTCGCTGGGCTCGGGACTTGTTGTCGACAGGAACGGCTCGTCGCCATGCATCGAATGCATCCTCGGCTACTCGAAAACTGCTCAAATACCGATGGCCTCTTCCACCAATGCGACTGGATCGGCGATCAGATTGTCCTTGTCAAGCAAAGTCCTCGCATCAGTCGCCAATGCACGCCGCACATAGATCCCCCCGCTCCAGTAGAAGATGTCCATTTCCTCGATACTGGTTAGCGGTCTTCTCAACCGAGCGGTTACCTGGATGCTGTGGGCGTCGGGCAGATGTTTGTCCATTCGGACCAGCACTGGGCGATAAACCTCGCGCGCCCGACGCGCTTGCATGACTCGCAAATCATGGTAGTTGGAAGCGGGTTCGCCGTCTGTAGGGAAAACCGGACAACGCATCGCCTGGCGGCGACGTGAACTGATGCCACTGAAACTAATGTGGCCCGTGCTATCTTGGGCGCGAAGGCTAGTTTGGCGACGTCAGGCCGTGTTCGAGCGCGAACTTGACCAGCGAAGAAATCTCTTTCACGCCGAGTTTTGCCATCAGGCGGCTGCGATAAGTATCGACCGACTTCGGCGACAGGCAAAGCATCTTTGCGATGTCGTTACTGGTGCGCCCTTCGACCACAAGCTGCAATACCTGCTTTTCGCGTGTGCTCAGGCTGTCGACTGGGCTGCGCGAATGACCGGAAGCGCGGTCTGGCATTACCGCTGCCAGGGCCGGACTCAGGTACTGGTTTCCGTGGTGTACCGTGCGCACTGCCGCGATCACCTCGCCGAACGCCATTTCTTTCAACAGGTAACCACGGGCTCCGGCTTCGAAAGCCCGGTACACATATTCGGCCGTTGCATGCATCGAAAGAATCACTATCCCGACCGCCGGACTCCTTGCGTGGATCAAGCGCGTTGCTTCGATCCCGTTCAGGTCGGGCATTGAAATGTCCATGAGCACTATATGGGGACAAAGCTGTGGTACCCGCCGTTCCGCCTCGCGGCCGGTGCGAACTTCGCCGATGACGTGGATGTCGGCGGCGGTGCCAAGCAGTGCGCGCAAGCCTTCGCGCATCAGGGCGTGGTCATCGGCCAGCAGCACGCGAATCGTCATATCGCCGCACGCTCCGCTTCGAGGGTGATCCGAGTGCCCGTACCCGGGGCGGATTCGAGCTGCAATACGAGCCCCACCGCCTCCGCGCGCTCCCGCATGGTGCTCAAGCCCCAGTGCCGCTGATCCTGTGACACTTTGGCCGTGTCGAAGCCGATGCCATCATCGGTGATGTCCAGTATCACCCGATCAGGGGTGGCATGAAGACTGATTTCCACGTTCCCGGCCCGCGCGTGCTTGGCGATGTTGTTCAGCGCCTCCTGGCTGATGCGAAACATCGCTGTCTCGACGATGGATGGCAGACGTGGCTGGGGGTCGAATCCGCTCAACTCCGTGGCAATCCCGCTGCGCTGGGTAAACTCCGTCGCAAGCTGACGCAGCGCGGAAAGCAGCCCGTAGTCGTCCAGCACCGGCGGCCGGAGATCGGCCATGACATCGCGTACATTCGCGACCATGGACTTGAGCAGGCCCTGGGAGTCCTGTAGTTGCTTGCCGACCGCCCGTCGCGACTCCTGCGAGAGCTTGGACTCGAGCGACCCCAGTATCAGTCCGAGCGTTGACAGTTGTTGCCCGATGCGATCATGCAGTTCGCGCGAAATCGCCTGCCGCTCATTCTCTTCCACGGTCTGCAATCGTTGTGACAGCTCACGCAGCCGGAGGACGTATTCTCTTAGCGCCCCCTCATTGCGCCTGATCTCGGTCATGTCGCGCACGGTGTAGGAATGCGCAACGATCCTGTCCTGCCGGTCCTTCACGGGCGAAAATGTCACCTGCGTCGGGATGCGCACGCCGTCCTTGCGCAAGTGCGTGGTTTCAATCGGCTTCATTGCTTCACCGCGCGCTGTACCCTCGATGAACCTGCGCAGTCTGCCCACGCGCTCCGGCGGCACGATCAAATCGATCGGCTGCCCGATCGCTTCCTCGGCCGACCAGCCGAAGAGCCGCTCGGCGGCGGTATTCCAGGAAAGGATGGTGCGGTCTGGTCCGCGGATCAGAATCGCATCATTGCTCGATTCGACGATCGCCGCCAGTAGCGCTTGCTCACGCTCGGCGCGCTTGCGATCAGTGATGTCCAGCGATGCTCCGGTCACCCCTGCAATCTTCCCCGTCCCATCCATCAGGGGCTCCACGATGAGATCGAAAAAGCGCGTTTGGTTTGCTTGGGCGATTTGAACTTCAGCACGAACACTGATTCCAGTTTCCAGAACCCGGCGCTTTAACTCGACTACCCGTGACGCACTTTCTGGCGGCAAGAGATCGGAATCCGCCTTTCCGATCACCTCATCCGACGTATACCCCAACTGCGGGGAGTACATCCATGTATAGCGTAGATTCTGATCTTGATGAAACAAAGCCATGTCCACGCCCTTGAGCGCTACCCGCAAGCTAGCCTCATTGGTACGCAGCTTCTCCTCCGTAAGCATGTACCGCGTGACATCCACTAGCGCGAACAGCAGCCCTTCGACGTCGCCCACTTGATTCTTCAGGGGATGCAAAGTCCAGTCCCAGTAGGTGATGCTCCATTCGGGATGGTCGGGGAACTGAAACGGCTTGGCGTAGATGGTGAACGGCTGGCCATTCGCCACCGCCCGGCGGAAGATGGCTTCGTTTTCCTTATTGGGATACAGCGCGAAATGGTTCTTGCCCGGGAAAAAATCGGTCGTATGGCCGCATGCGTCCGCATACGCCTTGTTCACCCGCAGGAAATTGAAATTCCGGTCCAGATAAACGAGGCTGAAATGCGTCGTTTCGAAGACGCGATCTAGCAGCACGTAATTTCTTCGCAACGTGGTTTCCGCGTCCATCTGCTGCGTAAAGTCACGCGCCGTAGCATAGGTCAAGCCGTCGCGATTGTCGCGATAGGCATTCCATGAGAGACATACCGTCCTCCCATCGTTACACCGGTAACGGTTCACGAAGCGTGAGGAAGATCGCTGTAGGTTCACCTCGTCGGCGGTGCGTTCGCGATCCTCGCGTACCACGAAATCGAGAAACGGCCTGGACACAAGCTGCGCTTCACTGTAGCCAGTCAAGGATATCATGGCAGGATTCACTTGCACGAAATGGCCCAGTGAATCGACAATGTACATTGGATCGTCGGAAAGCATGAACAGACGAAGATATCTTTCACGTTCCGTTTCGAGCGCCTTACGTCGACTGATGTCGCGAATGATCATCGCGGTACGCGAATTGCCGTTCCGGTCAAGAAAAACGGCGGACGTCGCCTCGACCGGGAAACGCGTCCCGTCTCCGCGAATGAAGGTGAGCTCCGCCGTCGCCGATCCGGTCTTTGTTCGGTCAACCAGGGCTGTCGCCAGGTTGGGATCAGTAACATCGACAATTCCGGATCGCCCGGCCCTGCGAATCTCGTCCAGGCTGCGTCCGAGGATGCGGCAAGCCGCCGGATTGGCTTCAAAGATTTGCCCGTCGGGCGCGGTAAGGATGATTCCGTCTATGCTCTGCTCGAACAGTGCACGATGGAATTCGCGATCGCCTTGATGTTCCATTCAATTGACTATTGCATTGTTTTAGAAGCCAAATACGGTACCATACTCCATTTCGCGATTCCAAGCTCATTGGTATTCAAGCTACCGAGCTATCATCCGCGCCGAGATACATGCGGTTGACTTACCCATAGCAATCGAACGTCCGCACTCGATTAAATCAACCCTCTCCAAAGGGCATTGACCGGACCGCCAAGTTGTCAGCAAGCTGCCGTTCAGGATCGAAACCGGTGTTCCTTTCTTAAGTGGCTTTGGAATGGCCGGTGTCGGGGGCGGAGCCGTCTCTCATGGCCTAGCCCAGAATGGGTGCGGTATGGCGACGGCTGTCACTGAACGTTCGTATGTCTGAGCGGCAGCTCCACTTTGTTACCAGCCAGTGTCCATGAAAACATCATGGGGCAGCAAAGGGCACAAAATACGCATTCGCAAGAATAGGAAGCAGACCTTCAATCTCTGCTTTCGCGTGTCGACCTGGGGCGGCCGTTGAGAGCGACAAGCTGCCCCGACCGTTACTTCCTGGCCGACAGGCACGGTGAGTTGGGCCGACGCTAGCAGGCCTCATTAATCGATGCATCGCACAGCGGGATTCAATCTCTGATCACGCTCAGCCGGTTTTCGCCAGCTCAGAACGGCAGCAAGGCCTGCAACCAAAAGCGCTTGAACTCCCCCCGATTCCTGACATCGAAGTCTTGCTGGTACTTGGCGGTGACGGCGAAGCGCGGGGAGAACCGGCAGCTCAGGAAGGGGCCGATAGCGTTTGCGCTGCCGCGGTTGCCGATGCCGCTGCCGATGAGTCTGCCATTGGTCGCCGAGGTTGGCTGTCCATTCAGTTCATCGTCCGTGGTCTGGCGGAAGGAATATCCTTGCAGGCCCAGAGTCATGGTCGGCGACAGCTTGTAGCCGGCGTTGTATTCGAGAGTGAATTCATCACCGGAGCGGTACTTGGTTTCGTCGTTCCTGGTGTTGATGCCATAGCGCAGCTTGAGCCCGATGACCGTCTCGGCGGATGGCCGCCAGGTCAGCGCGTAGGCCGGGGCGAACTGCCAGTAGTTGCGCCCGGTATTGACTCTGGCATTGACATCGTAGGCGCCCAGCGGCGCGACGATTTCCAGGCCGACAGAGTGATTGAGGGTTTCGCCCTTCCACGCCAGGCGCAGGGGGACCAGCAGTGGATCGGTCATGCCGAAGCGGCTGCCACTGGTATCGGGGAGGGCGCTGGAAACCCGCTTCTCCAGGTCGACCGCCGGAAACGGCAGTACCAACGCCGATTCGGCGCTGGCGCCCAGTAGCGGCGTATCCCAGACATATTGCAGGCGATAAGAAATGGTGTCCGCGCTCAGGCGGTAGCGCGCCCAACCGAGATCCTGCCCGGACTCGCCCTTGAGGGACGAGGCCTGCGAGCGGCTGTAGTAGGCGAGGTTGTACAGGCCGGGCGGCAGCATGTCGCCGTAGCCGAGTTCGACACCGACCGGATATGAGCTGCCGCCCAGTTCGCCGGCTCCGGCCAGACCGCCATGCAGGGCCAGGGCTGCCAATGCCAAAGCGACGGTTGCGCAACGCGTGTTGATATGCGCAAGGGAGAATGTCGGGTTCATGTTCGCTGCTCCTTGATGATTGCCGATCCATCGACGGTGCGTGTGCTGGCCGGGACCTCACCCTGGAGCATTTCTTGTATCCTCAGGCGATACAAGGGCGTGAGCTCGATGGTCGCGATCAGACCGATGACGAGCAGGGCGCTGGCGACACAGAAGATATTCTGCATCGGCATATCGTGCGCCAGCATGGCCCCGCCGACCAAGGGTCCGATGACCGAGCCGACGCGCCCGAAGGCGAAACAGGACCCCACCCCCCAGGAGCGGATATAGGTCGGGTACACCTGGCTCTCGGTGGCGATGATGCCGAATTGCAGTGCGATCAAACAGAAACCCGCCAGGCACACCATCGCCAGGATGGTGAACTCCGGCAAGCCGGCAACGCCGATCAGCCCCACGGCGGGAATGCTGATGGCGAACAGGATGGGTACGGGAACCAGGCCGAACTTGTCGACCGGGCGCATGATCGCCAGCACGCCGGCGAAGCCGCCGAGCATGAACAGGGTGGTGGACAGCGCCGCGCGCTCGACCGGAAACCCGCTGCTGGCCAGCAGGACCGGCGTCCACTGGTTGACGAAGAAGAACACCATCAGGCTGATGACATTGGCAATCCAGAACAAGGGCGTGATCCAGGCCAGCCGCCCTTCGAGCAGATCCTTGAAGGCGAATTGGGCGCGGTTGGTTTCGTCGCCGAGGACGAACTCGGCGCCCTCGGGAACGCTGGTGCCGGGCGCCAGCCTGGCCAGCACCCGGATCAGTTCGGCGCGCCGCGCGGGTTTGAGCGAGAGGAACTTCAGCGACTCGGGGAAAACGCATAGCGCCAGTATGCCGACCAGGAAGGGGGCGATGCCGCCGGTCCAGAAGATCACCTGCCAGCCGTAGGTTCCCATGAACAGCGAGGACACCAGCCCACCCAGTGCGCCGCCCAGCGCCACGCCGACAAAACTCAGCATGGTCATGCTCGCGCGAATCCGGCGCGGGGCGAATTCGGTATTCAGCGCTATGGTGATCGGTAGCACCCCGCCGATGCCGATGCCGGCGATGAAGCGCAAGGCCATCATCGAGCCCAGCGAGTTCGCCCAGACCTGGGCGAGGGTGAACAAGCCGAAGAAGCCGGCGCCGAGGATGATCGCGAACTTGCGCCCAAAGCGGTCTCCCAGGTAGCCGAACAGCGGCGGGCCGAACAGACCGCCCAGCAAGCCGGCGCCGAAGAGCGGGCCGAGCGCCGACTTGTCTACGCCCCATTCCCGAATCAGCAGCGGCGCGATGTAGGCGATCGAGATATTGTCGTAGCCATCCACCAGCATCAGCAGGAACGACACGCTCACCACCGTCAGGTGAAACGAGCCGAACTTCTGTTGGTCGATGATGGTGGCGATGTCCACGTTAGTGGTCACGGTTTTCTCCACTCATCACCAGGTCCGGCCGATAGGCTGCCAGCGGGCGCCGGGCGACTCATTGCGCTCCCGTTCTGCAAGTTGGTGACTGTCTATTTATAGACCTTAATCAATTCAGCGCAACCGCGGAAGTCGCGTCATCGATGCACTTTCCCGCATTTCGGACAGGAAATCACTCGTCAGGCGCTTGAAGTAATCGCTGGCTGGAACTATATAAAAAAGTGACGGTCGACTTGTTTGAGACTCAGTTGAATTCGGAGCGATTCAATGGAACAACGCCTGCACGAAGCCATCCTCAGCCTGAGCCGAGACAACCGCTTGCCGGAGGATAGCCATCAAACCATGGCGGCGGTGCTCATTCCCATCGAGAATCGCCGAGTCGGCACTGAACAGGTGCCCACCGTCAGTGCGCAGTCGCTTTACGCCTGGCTGGAATGCCGCCAGGATTTCGCGGCTTGGATCGATGAACGCATCGCCCGATTCGGCTTCGTGCGGGACGTTGATTTTGTGCCGCATGAAGCGAACGAGACACGGAGTGAAGGATTCGGCGTGCCGCCAAGGCGTGCCGACTACGACCTGACCCTCGATATGGCCAAGGAGTTGGCGTTGGTCGAATGCAGTGAAAGAGGCCGGCAGGCGCGCCAGTATCTGATTGCCAGCGAACGACGTCTAAAGGCAACCGACCCTGGCGCTGCCGTCCAGCAGGCACTCTCCGATCCGCAGCAATTGAGAACCCTGCTGCTGGGCTTTACCGAGCGACTGATCGCGCTGGAAGCCAGGGCGGCCGAGGATGCGCAAAAGCTGGCTTTCCAGGAGGCCATCACCCAGGCGGACGACACGCAAAGCATCCAGTCCGTCGCCAAGGTGCTGGGCGTCGGTGCCATCAAGTTCTTCGAATGGTTGCGCCGGGCCGGACTGCTGATGCACAACAATCTGCCGTACCAATGCCACATCGACGCCGGCTACTTCAAAGTGGTGCAGCGTAGCTTCGTCGCCAAGGACGGGCAAAAACACCTGTATGCGCGGACCCTCGTGACCGGCAAAGGACTGGCGTACCTTCAGCGGCGCTACCGGGTGGACGAACGCACTCCTGCTCACGCCTGAATGTCGTCCGCTGCCGGCTTTCCTACCCTGAGCGCCGCCAGCCGATCAATCAACGCATCGGGATGCCAGTTCGCCGACCATGCGGCCAGGTCTTGTGCTGGCATCGGGCGGGCGATCCCGTATCCCTGGGCCAGTTCGCAACCCAGTTGCAATAGCATCGCGCAGTGCTCGAGCGTCTCCACCCCCTCGGCGATGACATCGCGGCGGAAGGCGTTGGCCAGGCTCAGCACACCCTCCAGAATGGCCAGGTCATCCGGGTCGTCGAGCATATTGCGAACGAAGCTCTGGTCGATCTTGAGCAGGGTGACCGGCAAATGTTTCAGGTAGGTCAATGAGGAATAACCGGTGCCGAAATCGTCGAGGGCGAAACTGACCCCGATCTCCCGGCAAGCCGCGATAAGCTGGGATATCCTGGCCAGATCTTCCAGCGCGCTGGTTTCCAGCACTTCGATTTCCAGGTTGCCCGGCCCGACTCGCGGGTGTGCCGCCAGATTCTCGCGCAGGCGCTCGACAAAATCCGCCTGCTGCAACTGGCGGGCGCCGACATTGACGCTCACCGGAAAGTCCAACTCCATCGCACGCCAGGTCTCCAATTGGTCCAGGGCGCTAGTGATCACCCAATCTCCGAGGCTGACCGCTAGCGGATGATCCTCGATCACCGGCAGGAATACCGCCGGCGCAAGCAGACCCCGTTCCGGGTGCTGCCAGCGAATCAACGCTTCGGCCCCGATGATTTGTCCTGTGCGCATATTCACCTTGGGCTGGTAATGCAGCACGAACTCGTTGTCGGCCAGGGCACGGCGAATCCGCTCCAGGCTCTCATGATGGCCACGGACGCTGCGGTCCTGCTCGGCGTCGAAGACATGGTAGCGGTTCTTGCCTGCCACCTTGGCCTGATACATGGCCTGGTCGGCCTGGCGCAGCATCTGATCCGCATCCACTTCATCCTGCTGGGGGTAGAAGGTGACGCCGAGACTGGCCGACACCTGGAGCGACAGATCGTCGACCTGTAGCGGCTGGGCGGCGGCGGCGAGCAGGCGGGTGAGCATCGGCTCGCAGGCGGTGACATCGGCCAGGTCCAGCAGCACGGCGACGAACTCGTCGCCGCCCAGGCGGGCCAGGGTATCGCCATCGCGCAATGCCTGTTTCATGCGGGCTGCCACGGCCATCAATAGTTGATCGCCGGCCTCATGTCCGTGACGGTCGTTGATCTGCTTGAAGCCGTCTAGATCGAGGTAGGCGACAGCCAGCGGTTGTCCGCGCCGCTGCGCCTGCGCCATGGCCTGTTGCAGGCGGTCGGCCAGCAGGACGCGGTTGGGAAGAGTGGTCAGCGCGTCGTAGTGGGCGATATGCTCGAGTTGTTGTTGGTGTTCCTTCATCGGCGTGATGTCGGTGAACAGGGCGACATAGTTCTGCGTTCTGCCCTGGGCGTCGCACACGGCGCTAATGGTGATCAGTTCCGCATATACCGATCCATCCTTGTGGCGGTTCCAGATTTCCCCGGTCCAGTGCCCCGTTTCGGTCAGGGCTTGCCACATCGCTGCGTAGAAATCCGGCGCGTGCCGGCCGGACTTGAGTAGGCGCGGGCTCTGGCCCAGGGCCTCGGCGCGACCGTAACCGGTGATTCGGGTGAAGGCGTCATTCACGTCTACGATCATGCCCCCGGCATCGCAGATGGTGATACCTTCGCGGGCGTGACTGAAGACGCTGGCGGCCAGCTGTAGGCGCGCTTCGTCCTGCTTGCGTTCGGTAATATCCTGAACCGTCCCGATCATCGAAGTCGCCGTTCCATCTTCGCTGAAGAACATCTCGCCCAGACCGATCACCCAGCGGACTTCGCCGTCGGACCGGCGAACGATCCGGTGCTCGTTGCTCATCTTCCCGCGGTGAGTAAGGACTCCTTCCTTCATGTAGCCCTTCACCATTTTCCGGTCTTCAGGGTGGACGAGGTCGAACCATCCTTGGGTGGTCCT